>DATLZY010000075.1:0-31039 GCA_035573755.1 Candidatus Acidiferrales bacterium | reverse complement strand
CCCGCAACAGGTCGATGCGCACGAAACCGCAAATGGCCTGGCTGTGTCGTAGAGGGCATCTTCCGTCCCTGCGTCGGAGAGACCAAAGCATTGCTGGACGACATACATGCGCAGCATCCGCTCCAGTCCGATCGGCGGACGGCCTCGTCCTGCGCCCTTGGGATAGAACGGCTCGATCTCCGCCAGCATCGCCAACCACGGCGTCACTGCTTCTGAGTTCGCTCAAGAACCGGTCGCGCCGCGTCACTTCCCTCTTCGAGGCATATTCCAGCTCGGAAAAACTCGCTTGCATCGCTTCAGCCACCAGTCACGTCGCAGTGCGTCCAGCATCACAGATCGATCGAAAAACCTTTGGGATGCGAATAATTCAGCGTGTCCTTAGCGGTACGCCTGGAGCACTCGGGCGCCGAGTGCGCGCGAAGCATAGCCAACGCGGTACTGACCGAACGCATCAGGGCGATTCACAGCGCATCGGATGCGACCTACGGACGGCCTCGCGTTCGCGCCGAACTGCTCGAACAGGGTGAGCGGGTAAGCCACAACGGTCACCACACGGCGGGATCCGGATCGCAGCCCAGCGCCAGATCTGGTCAAGCGGCAGTTCGTGGCAGATAGGCCGAACCAGTTGTGGGTGGCCGACATGACCTACATACCGACCTGGCAGGGGTTCATCTACCTGGCGACCGTCATCGATGTGTGGAGCCGGCGCGTAGTCGGTTGGTCGATCGGCGAGCACATGCGCGCCGAACTCGTGCTCAGCGCGCTGGATATGGCGCTGGGCAGCCGCAAACCCGAGAACGTCATTTCACCACAGCGATCAGGGGAGCCAGTACGCATCGCTGGCCTTCGGCAAGCGGTGCCGGGAAATGGGCGTGCGCCCCTCGATGGGCACAGTCGGTGATGCCTACGACAACGCGATGGCCGAGAGCTTCTTCGCCAGCCTGGAGTGCGAACTGATCGACCGCAAGACCTTCCGGACCAAGACCGAAGCGCGCCTGGCCTTCTTTACCTGGATCGAAGGCTGGTACAACCCGCGCCGGCGACATTCGGCACTGGGCTATCTCTCGCCAATGAACTAGAAACACCGACACCGCGAGGCTGAACCGCCTCACGACAAACACAGGTTACCCATCTGGCCGCTCGCCCCCAGCCTGGATGGGGCCGGCGGCAGCCCCGTGGATAACCCTGCTATCACACGGCTTGATTCTCGAGCCACAAACCGTCCACCGGATGGGGGAAACTCCAGACCACGGTTCTGCGAGGATCCCACCAATGCCTTGCGTGGACAGCACCTACAGTGGCCACACTCGGATCGGCGTGCCCTCTGCGAACTCGGCCTGTTCGGCAGGCAATTCGATCAGGCAGTCGGCCTGCGTCAAACTGCTCAGCATGGCCGAACCCTGCTTCGGCAACGGAATGACGCCCGTCTCCCCGTCCGGCTGCTCTTCCCATCGCCCGCGCAGGAAGCTGGTCCGACCCGGACGATGGCGGACCGTCCCGAGCAATGGCGCGCGCAACACAGCGGGCGAACAGCGCCGCAATCCCGCCAGTCGCTGCAGCACCGGCTGGACGAAAAGCCTGTGAGTCACATAAGCCGAAACCGGGTTGCCAGGCAGTCCCATGAACCAGCATGCGCCCAGGCGACCGAAGGCCAGCGGCCGGCCAGGCTTGATGGCGACACGCCAAAAATCCAGCTGCCCACGCTTGGCCAGCACCGGCCGCACCCAGTCGGCCTCGCCGACCGATACTCCGCCGGTCGCCACCAGCAGATCCAGATCACCGATCTGCGCCAAGCGTGCCGAGAGCAGATCAGGATCATCCACCACTGTGCCGAGATCGTGCAGCCTTACGCACGGTTGCTGCAGCAACGCGGCCAGCATGGGTCGATTGCTGTCGTACTGTTCTCCCCGCACCAACGCAGTACCCGGTCCGCGCAATTCAGAGCCTGTCGACAACAGTCCCACCTGCACTACCCGGTGAGCCACGACCGTCCCCAAGCCAAGCGCCGCGAGCAATGCGATGTGCCGGGCGTCCACCAAGCAGCCGGCAGCGAGTGCCTCTGCACCGGCAAGTACATCTTCACCGACCCGGCGCACATTGTCCCCCGCTGTGATTGGGACATCGAGCGTGATCCATCCTCCAGCAGCACGTACGTTTTCCTGAGCGACGACTGCATTGGCCCCAGCGGGGAGCATCGCCCCGGTCATGATGCGTACGCACGTTCCAGGCACCACCGTCCCCGGCCACGGCTCACCGGCCAAGGCTCGACCGACGATGCGCAGCCGTCGGCCGACTTGGCCATCGACACCGTCGATCGCATAACCGTCCAAAGCTGATTGATCCTCGCGAGGCAGGGCGATGGGTGCCCATACCGGTTCGGCGAGCACCCGCCCAAGTGCTTCGGCGAGCGCCAAACGCTCGACGCCGGTCACCGGCGCGACCGTATCCAGTAGGCGCGCCCGCGCCGCTTCGACACTGAGATCCGGATGACAATCACCCACCATTGCCTGCCTCCTGCCGATCCTTCATTACCGCCGCAAGCACTGCGAACTCGGTCGCATCGTTGGCCCCACGCAGGGCACTTACCCAACCCTTGGTGCGGGCGTCGACCAGCGCCGGACCTTGCGCCTGCACCCAAGCGCCGAGCCGCCGAATCGGGCCAGCAACAGCCTTCAGCAAGGCATCACTCAGGTCTCGATGGAGCAGCAGGAAAGCAGGCTGCAGACGCTCGCCGTCATGGACACTCGCCAGCTGGCGGTTCTCCCGCAGTGCCGCATCCGCAAGCTGCGCAGCCAGGTCGAGCGGCACGCCAGGCGTGTCCACTGGGGCGACGAGCAGCCAAGGTGTCTGTAGGCGGCGGGCGGCAGTAGCCATACCGGCCAAGGGGCCGCGGCCGTCGGGCCAGTCGTCGGCGAGAACAGGACGACCCAATGTCGCATAACGCTCGAGATCGCGGTTGGCACTGACCCACACCTGCGCGCACTGAGCCGCCAATCGGTCGCACACATGCTGCACCAGTGCACGCCCGTTCAGTTGCACCCACGCCTTGTCCACACCACCCCAACGCCGGCTGTGCCCTCCGGCCAGGACGAGCCCGGTGATGTGCGCCCGAGTGATGCAGTCCACAGAAATACGCGGACGGCTCAACCGCCGGTGTGGTTCATGAAGCGCACAATCCGCACCTCACGGGCGAGGTCGAAATCATGCCCGCGTGGCTTCATGGCCATGGCATCGACTATCGCCTCGCGCAGGGCAATGTCATCGCCGGGTCGGCCTCGCAGGACAGCGCGCAGATCAACCGAATGCTCCTGCCCCAGACAGAGCAATAAGCGGCCTTGCGAAGTGACCCGCACCCGGTTGCACTGCTCGCAGAAGTTGTGCGAATGCGGCGAAATGAAACCGACCCGAATGGGACTGTCGGCCATGCGGTAGTAGCGTGCAGGTCCGCCGGTCTGCGCGGCGAGGGGAAGAAGCACGTGGGATCGGGCGATGTCGGCGCGAATGCGATCGCTAGAGTAAAAGCTCAGCGCACGGTCATGGGAAAGAATCTCGCCGAGCGGCATCTCCTCGATGAACGCGATGTCGAATCCATGTGCACGGGCAAAGTCCACCAGATCAAGCACCTCATCCTCGTTGCGCCCCTTGAGAATGACCGCGTTGATCCGGATGCGTGCAAAACCGGCGGCGCGCGCCGCCTCGAGTCCTGCCAGGACACGATCGAGCCTGCCGACGCGGGTGATGGCCGCAAAGCGCTCGGGCCGCAAGCTATCCAGACTCACGTTGAGTCGCCGGACCCCGGCCGCGGCCAGCGTTCCGGCCAGTTCGGCCAGACGCGCTCCGTTCGTCGTCAACGTCAGTTCATCGAGTCCCGGCAGGCCGGCCAACCGCTCCAGCAGCCACGGCAAGTCGCGTCGCACCAAGGGTTCGCCGCCGGTGATCCGGATCCGTCGCACCCCGAGCGCCACGAAGGCCTGTCCCAGTGCCAGCAGTTCCTCGAGGGCAAGAATCTCGGCCCGGGGAACGAAGCGCGCATCCTCCGGCATGCAATACACGCAGCGGAAATCACAGCGATCGGTCACCGAGAGGCGGACATAGTCGACGCGACGACCGAAACGATCGACCAACGCTTCCGGCAATTTCTCAGGCATCCCGCGCTCCGCGACCACACGGCCGAATCAGGCGGATAGCATACCGCCGGCCGTGCGCGCACGCCTACAGGAAGCGCGCAACCCTCATCCGTCCGGCCCATCCCCGGCAGGGAGCTGCCAGCCGCCCCCCAGCGCCTTGTAAAGATCCACCAGGGCCCGCAGTCGCGCCTGCTGGGTATCGATGCGCGCCAATTCGACGGCGAACAGGCTACGTTGAGCGTCCAACACCTCGAGGTAGTCCGAATAGCCTTCATCGAAGCGCCGCTGCGCCAATCGGACCGTTTCGCGCAGTGCAACGATCTGTCGATCCTGCGCGGCGAGCCGCTCGCCCGCTGCCGTGAGGCTCTCGAGAGCGTCCAGCACATCCCGGAAGGCGACACGAACGGTTTGCTGATAATTCACGAGTGCCTGGTCACGCCGCGCCTCTGCAGCGCGCACATTGGCCCGCGTGCGTCCGAAATCGACGAGGGGCGCGGCCAAATCGCCCGCAAACTGCCAGGTTTTCGCAGGACCGCTGAACAACCCGCTCAATTCCTCGCTCTGGGTACCGAGCAGACCAGTCAGCGACAGGGTCGGAAAATAGGCCGCACGCGCGACGCCGATTTCGGCATTGGCCGCACGCAACTGCTGCTCGGCCGCGCGAATGTCCGGTCGCCGCTCCAGCAGGTTAGACGGCAGCCCCATCGGCACCTCCGGCAGTGCCTGGAAATCCTTGATCGAACGGCCTGCCATCGCAACCGGTTGCACGATCTCGCGCGGCGTCCCGCCCATCAGAACACTCAGGGCGTTGACCTGAAGGACTCTTTTCTGGCGCAGGGACGGAAGCTCTGCCTCGGCCGCCGCCAACTCGGATTCGGCTTGCCGGAAAGCCAGCCGGGAGATCGTCCCATTGCGGTAGCGAGATTCCTGGAGCCGATAGCTGTCCTGGCGGGTCTGCACCGTCTGCTGGGCAATGTCGATCTGCTGGTCCAGCGCGCGCAGATTGAAATAACCCGTCGCCACATCTGCAGCGACCGCGAGCTGCACCGCAGCCTGCGTGGCCTCCCCGGCCACGAGTTGGGCCCGCGCGGCCTCGTTCGCGCGCGCCAAGCGTCCCCACAGATCGATCTCGTAACGGAGCACCGCTGCCACGCTGTAGTCGCCGACGATTTGTCCGCCGCCGGGTATTGCGGTGTCTGCGCTGCTGCGCTGGCGTGCGCCGCTGGCCTGAGCGCTGAGCAAGGGATAACGTTCGGCGTCACGCAGATTGAGCACGGCACGGGCTTCGGCGACGCGCGCCGCGGCCAGCGAAACGTCGGCATTGCGGGCAAGCGCTTCTTCGACGAGGCGCGTCAGCACCGGATCGCCGAACGCGCGCCACCACGTCGGATCGATGCGGGCGGCCGGCGACGCAGCGACCTTCATCGCTCCCCACCCGTCCGGGAGATCCGTTTCGGGCCGAACATGATCGGGTCCCAGCACGCAGCCCGACAGGCCCAGCACCAACACCACAGAAGCAATGCGCTTAACCATGAGAGGCATGCTCCCGATCAGCGCCCCCGGCAGCCCCGGCGGCAGGCTTGCGATCGGTCAACCGGCCGATCAAGACGAAGAACATGGGCACGAAGATGGTCGCAAGGAAGGTCGCCGCCAGCATGCCCCCGATCACGCCGGTACCAATGGCATGGCGGCTCGCAGATCCAGCCCCGGTGCTGATGGCGAGCGGCAAGACCCCTAGCATGAAGGCCAGCGAGGTCATCACGATGGGACGGAAGCGCAGACGGGCCCCCTGCAGCGCGGCATCGAAGACCGATGCCCCCTCGCGGCGATGGATCATGGCGAATTCCACGATCAGGATGGCATTTTTCGCGGCAAGACCAATCAGCGTCAGCAGGCCGATCTGGAAATAGAGGTCGTTTTCCAGGCCCCGCAACCAGGTCGCCGCGATGGCTCCAAAGACGGCGAACGGCACAGCGGTGACCACGGCAAAGGGCAGGCTCCAACGCTCGTACTGCGCCGCCAGGATCAGGAAGACCATCACGATCCCGAACACGAACGCGATCGTTCCCGTGCCGGTCGTCGCGAGTTCCTGATACGCGGACCCGATCCATCCCAGCGAATAGTTGTTGTCGAGCACTTCCTGGCTCACCGCCTGCATGGCGGCGATCGCCTGGCCGGAGCTGTAGCCAGGCGCCGGCTCTCCCAGGATCTTGGCCGCAGGAAACACGTTGAACCGCTCGACCAGATCCGGCCCCATGGTGCGCCGGACCTTGAGCAACGCATCCAGTGGCACGAGGTTGCCGTCTGTCGAGCGGACAAAGACGTGGCGCAAGTCCTCTGGGGAACGGCGGAAATCCGATTCCGACTGCAGATTCACCCGGTAGCTGCGGCCGAACAACGTAAAGTCGTTCACGTACAGACTGCCGAAGGTGCTCTGCATGATGGTGAACACCTGATTGATCGGAACATTCAGGGCTCGCGCCTTCTCACGATCGAGTTCGGCGTAATACTGCGGGGTTGCGGTCGAAAAAGTCGTCCGCAGGCCCGTCAGTTCCGGACGCTTGCGTGCCGCCTCGAGCAACCGGTTGGCCGCTTCCATCAAGGCCGTGCTGCCGGCCCCGCTGCGATCCTGCAGATAGGCTTCGAAACCGCCGGTGGTGCTGATGCCGGTGATGGGTGGCGGATTGAAACCAAAGGAAACCCCGTCACGCAAATCAGCAGCCAGCCCCGAGAAAGTCCTGACCAGTTTCCGCGCGTCAGCCTCTGGCGCAGTTCGCTCCGACCAGTCCTTCAATTGGACAAAGGAAACCCCGGAGTTGGTCTTCTGGGATTGAGCTAGGATATCAAAACCTGCAAAAGTATTGACCCCGGACACCGTCGGTTGCTCGAGCAAGCGACGTGTCACCTCGTCGGTAACGACTTTGGTACGGTCAAGCGATGCGGCCGGCGGCAGCTGATAGGCCATCAGCACGTAACCTTGATCCTCTGGCGGCACCAGCCCCCCCGGCACGCGGTTGAACAGCATCACCGTGATCCCGATCAAGCCCGCAAACAACAACAGCCCCAGCAGGGCCCGCCGCATCAGGAAGCCCGAGGCCGAGACATAGCCGTTCGTCATACGTTCGAAGAAGCGGTTGAAGAGGCGGAACGGCAAGGCGGGCTCGCCGTGGACCGGTTTGAGCAACAAGGCGCACAAGGCCGGCGTCAGCGTCAGTGCCACGATGCCGGAAATGATCACCGAGACCACGATGGTGATGGCGAACTGCTGGTACATCTGCCCCGAGAGGCCACCCAGGAACGCAACCGGGATGAACACGGCCGACAACACGAGCACAATCGCGATGACGGGCCCGGTGACTTCTTCCATGGCCTTGAAGGATGCCTCTCGCGGACTCAGCCCTTCGGTGCTCATCAGGCGCTCCACGTTTTCGATCACGATGATGGCGTCATCGACCACGATGCCGATGGCGAGCACCAAACCGAACAAAGTCAACAGGTTGATCGAAAAGCCGAGCAACAGCATGCCGGCAAAGGTCCCAATGATGGATACCGGCACGGCCAGCAGGGGGATCAAGGTCGCGCGCGGATTCTGCAGGAAGATGAAGACCACCAGCACCACCAGCACGATGGCCTCGATAAAAGTATGGATCACTTCCTGGATGGAGACCCGAACGAACTTGGTGGTGTCGAAAGGAATCTCATAGGCCAGACCGTCGGGGAACCGCTGCGAGATTTCGGCCATCTTGGCCCGGATGGCATCGACGGTTTCCAGCGCGTTGGCGCCGGGTTGCAGATACAGCCCAATAGGAACGGCCGGCTTGCCGCGGAAGGTCGCCTCGAAGTTGTAGTCCTGCGCCCCCAATTCCACCCGGGCGACGTCGCTCAGATGCAAGGTGGCGCCGGAAGGATCCGAACGCAGGATGATGCGCCCGAAGGCCGCGGGGTCCGCCAGACGCCCTTGGGTGTTGACGGTATAAGTGTAGGCATTCTCTCCGCTGATCGGTTCCTGCCCGAACTGGCCGGCGGCGAACTGAGCGTTCTGTTCCTGAATCGCCTGCGCCACATCGCTGGCGGTCAGATTGAATTGCGCCAGCTTGTCCGGGCGCAGCCAGATACGCATCGAGTAGTCTTTCTGGCCGAACAGGGACGCATCGCCGACACCGGGGATACGCTTGATCTCGTCGATAACGTTGAGCAGGGCGTAGTTGCTGATGAATACCGAGTCGTACTGTTCCGTCGGCGAGTTCATGACGACCAAGGCCAGAATGCTGCTGGAGCGCTTCTGCACGCGCACACCTTGGCGCCGCACCTCCTCGGGCAGACGCGCCTCGGCCGCCTTCACCCGGTTATTGACATCAATGGTGGCCTGATCAGGGTCGGTGCCGATCGCGAAACTCACCGTGATGCGTAGCTGCCCGCTGGCAGACGCCACCGAGCGCATGTAAATCATGTTCTCGACGCCGTTGATTTCCTGCTCGATGGGTGCCGCCACGGTCTCGGCGATCACCTCGGCACTGGCCCCTGGGTAAGTGGTGCTGACCGACACCTCGGGGGGAACAATGTCCGGATACTGGGCGATCGGCAGCGCCCGCATGGCTGCCAGCCCCGCGAGGACGATGACGATCGAAAGGACCGAAGCAAAAACGGGCCGACGGATGAAGAAAGCTGAAATCATGCGGTTACCCCCCGCGCGCCAGCGGAGCGCTCGGGTTGCGGACGATCGGATTTCGGCAGGACGGGCGCCACCGGTTCATTGCTCGCCTCAGGCACTGCGGCCTTGACGGGCGACCCGGGCCGCACCTTGATGACCCCGTCGACGATGACGCGGTCACCGGGCTTCAGTCCTTCCTCGATCAGCCATTCCGATTTCAGCGTCGATCCGGTCGTCACCGGCTGGACCTTGGCCTTGTCGTCTTCGCCCACCACATAGACGAACGTGCCCTGCGGACCTTGCATGACCGCCGCCTGAGGAATCACGATCACCCCCTTGCGCGTCAAGCCCTTGGGCACGATGCGCACGAACTGTCCAGGCAGCAGGCTCGCCTCGGGATTGGGGAAAACCGCACGGGCACGCACCGTGCCGGTGGCGGGATCGATGGTGCTGTCGGTGAAGCTGATATAGCCCTCATGGCCATAGACCGAGCCGTCGCCGAAGCGCAACTCGGCGGCCAGACGCTCCTCTCCCGCCATGGTCAATTTGCCGCTCGCCAGCAACGCGCGTTGACGCAGCGCGTCGGCATCGGGATAGGAAAAGTTGACGTAGAGCGGGTCGAGCTGCGTGATGCGCGTGAGCAGGCTGTCCGCCGCGCCTGGGCCCACCAAGCTCCCTTCGGAGCGCACTTCCAGGCTGGTCACACCACTGACGGGCGCCTCTACGCGCGTGTAACCCAAGTCGATGCGCGCCGCTTCCACGTCGGTCTTGGCCGCAGCCAAATTGGCCCGCGCCAGATCCAGATTGGACTGCGAAGCGTCCCGCTCGCGGGCGCTGATGGCGTTTTCCTCATACAGCGCGGCAACCCGCACCCAATCGCGCTCCGCCTGGCGCAACCGGGCTTCGGCATCCTGCAATCTCGCCTGGGCTCGCTCCAGTGCGACGACGAAAGGCGCTGGATCGATCTGGAACAACACGTCGCCAGCTTTCACCCGCTGACCTTCCACATAGGTGCGCTTCTGCAGGATGCCGGTCACACGCGCCCTCACCTCGACTTCACGAAAGCCGGCCGTGCGACCGGCGTATTCGTTCTCCACAGCCACATCGCGGGGTTGGACGGTGATGACGCCGACCTCCGGTGCAGGCGGCGCCGCGCCTTGCGCCTTGGAATCTTGTTCCTGCTTACCGCAGGCGCTCAGCCCCCCGATGAGGAACAACACCAGTAGGATCGGCAAGGCCCGCAGACGAACAGGGACGATGGCGCGCATCATGGGACGATCTACTCCGCTCTCGGGTGAAGACGATTGGCTCAGACAATCAACGCGAGCAGTAACGATCCGGGACCGTGGACTGCGCGTGGTTCGGACGACTTCTCTTCACAATACATACATTCGCGTTTGTTTGCTATTAAAACTATACTACACCTACTCACCATTGATCAGTAAGGAGGCTGTACGGATGGTGCGCCGAACCAAGGCCGAGGCCGAACAGACACGGGAGCAGATACTCGACGCCGCTGAATCGGTCTTTCTGGAGCGTGGGGTCGCCCGCGCCAGTCTGGAGGAAATCGCTCAGGTCGCGGGGGTTACCCGAGGTGCAATCTATTGGCACTTCCGGAACAAAGCCGATCTATTCGACGCGATGTACGGCCGGGTCCATCTTCCGATGGAGGATCTGTTCGATCAGGTGGTGGCACTGGAGGAAGGCAATGCCATTGAGGCCCTGCGGACATTTTGCGTTCAGTCATTGCGCTGCCTTGCGTCCAATGCACGTCGACAACGCGTCTACACCATACTCTTCCACCGCTGCGAGTTCGTGGATGGTCTGCAGGAGAGCAACGAACGGCTGATAGCGCTCCGGGACCGGTGGCTCGCCAAGATGGAAGATCTATTGCAGCGCGAACAGACGAGGGGCCGTTTACCAGCGGAAGTCTGTCCGCGTCTTGCCGCCATCACCATCCACACCGCCATGATCGGGATCTATTTCGACTACCTGCGTAGTCCGCACACCTATGATCTATCGGCGCAGGCCCCACAGTTGATCGACCTGGTGTTCCGCTGCGTCGGCTGACGAGTACGAGAGCCTACGCCGGGAACCCTCGGGCGCCTGAGCGGTCTTCCTATGGAAAGCTGGTTGCCAGCGCCAGCTAGGTGCACTGCACGACCGCCATACGGGACCACAGGAGAAGGAACAATCATGGCCACCCTCGGCGCGCCCCCAGAATCGCTCTGGCAAGTCGCTACCACCGCGCCCCACGCCGTGCTGATGCTTGACTACGATGGGACACTTGCACCTTTTCACGACGATCCCGCCCAGGCACTTCCCTATCCGGGCATCGAGCCCCTGCTCAACGACATCGGCGCGCTGGGAGGGGACCGTTTGGTCATCGTTTCAGGACGCGCACTGGATGACCTGCAGGCCCTGCTGAAACTGCAACCAGCCATCGAATGGTGGGGCAGCCACGGCCGCGAACGCCAGCATCCAAACGGCCAGCGTGAAATCATTCCCATCACGGAGCAAGCGGCGTGCGCGCTGGCTGAAGCGGAGCTTTGGGGTGATGTGATCAAACCGCTGGGCGGGCTGTTGGAGCGCAAACCGACTTCTGTTGCCTTTCACTGGCGTGCCCTGCCAGAGAGCGACCGTGCCCGGGCGCGGGCAGCACTGGCGCCCCGTTTGGATCGGCTCAACGGCCGTAAAGATCTATTCTGGCATGAATTCGACGGCGGCCTGGAGCTGCGCGTCACGGGTGTCGACAAGGGTACGGCGGTGCGGCAGGTCTTGACCGAAACACGCAGCAGCCATGCCGATGATGCGCTGCTGGCCTATCTGGGCGACGACATGACCGATGAAGATGCCTTCCGGGCCCTCGGGGATAAGGGCTTTTCCATTCTCGTCCGTGATCAATTACGCCCTACGGCGGCAGAGAGCTGGCTCCGCCCTCCCGGGGAGTTGCTCCGGTTTCTTGAGCGATGGCTTGATCTGCGCAGCCGACACCCCGGGAGATTCGACCCTTGAGAAGAAGCTGCGGAAGCGCCGGTAAACTTGCGACATCCTGCCTCGCTGCGCCGCACCTGATGGCACTGCACGGACCTTGATCATTTCCAGAGGAGGAAGCCTCTTTTGACGCAACACGCCCATCCAAGCCGCCGGTTGATCGTCGTCTCCAACCGCTTGCCCATGGTGCTGCATCGCGCCGAGGACGGATCCTTGAGCAGCCGTCCCGGCAGCGGAGGGCTGGTAACGGCACTGCTTCCGGTCCTGCGCGATCGGGGCGGCGTCTGGGTCGGTTGGCCCGGCATTACCGACCATGGCGAAGATGTGGAGGCAGCCCTAACGCAAGCAGCACACAAGGCGGGCTACCGTCTCGCCCCTGTGTCGTTGAATGCCGAGGATCAGTCCGGTTTTTACCATGGTTTTTCCAATGAAGTAATCTGGCCGCTGTTTCATGACTTGCAGTCTCTCTGCCATTTCGACCCGGCGTACTGGCACAGCTATGCCGCGGTCAACTTGAAATATGCTCAGGCCGTGCAGGCACAGCTGCAGAATGGTGATTTCATCTGGGTGCACGACTACCAACTACTTCTGGTAGGAGCCGATCTACGACGCATCGGCGTGAGTGCCCCGATTGCCTTTTTCCTTCATATTCCCTTCCCACCGCTCGACATCTATCTGAAGCTGCCGTGGCGATACACGCTCCTGCGCGCCCTGCTAGAACATGATCTGATCGGTTTTCAGACCCCCCGCGACCGCCGAAACTTTGTCCAATGCGTAAAGACGCTCATGCCCGAGGTGCGATTCGGCAACCGCAATCACCGGGTGCGCTTGACCGACGGTCGCGAAGTCCGGCTGGGCAGTTTTCCCATCGGCATCGACGCCGCAGCCTTTTCGCGGCAGGCGTGCTCGGCTGACGTGATCGCGGCGGCTGAAAGACTACGCGCCGAGTTGCCAGGCCGGGAGCTCATCCTCGGTGTCGATCGGCTGGACTACACCAAGGGCATCCCTCTGCGACTGGAAGCGTTTCGCCGCGCACTGCGCAATCATCCTGAATTGCAGGAACGTGTGACCCTCATTCAGGTGGTGGTCCCCAGTCGCGACGATATCCCGCAGTACCGGGAGCTCAAAACGCGCATCGAACAGCTGGTCAGCGAGATCAACGGCGAATTTACGCGTCCCGGCGGTTGGGTGCCGATCCACTACGTCTATCGCGCGGTCGACCGCTTGGATCTCATCGCCTACTATCGCGCCGCGCGCATCGCGCTGGTCACACCGCTCAAGGATGGGATGAATCTCGTCGCCAAAGAATTCTGCGCCTGCTCGGTCGACGATGACGGCGTGCTCATCTTGTCCGAATTCGCCGGTGCCGCTGGACAGCTGCAACAAGGCGCGCTGTTGGTCAATCCCTATGACCTCGAAGGGACCGCAAATGCCATCCGCCAAGCATGCATCATGGAACATTCCGAGCGGCGCGCGCGAATGCGGCGTTTGCGCCGCGCCATCAGCCGGCAGGATGTATTTCGGTGGGTGAATGCCTTTCTGGAAGCGGCCATTGCGAGCGACTTGGCTGACTTCCCACTGCCGGAGGATTACGTCCCCAGCACCGAAGCCGAACAGGCTTACTGGGACACCGAATTTGCCAGCTGACTCGGTGTTTGCCGCGCGCGCCGCTCCGCCCCTACCCACAACGCCAAGTGGAGTAACATGCCGCATGCGCTGAATGATGTCATCGTCTCGGTGATGGCATTGGGCACGCTCGCCCAGTGGCTCGCCTGGCGCTTCCAGTTTCCCGCCATCATCCTCCTTGCCCTGACCGGCTTGCTGATCGGCCCGATTTTCGGGTGGATTCATCCCGCTGCCGATTTGGGGGATGAGGGGCTGCGCACCATCATCAATCTGGGCGTCGCGATCATCTTGTTTGAAGGCGGGCTGAGCCTGCGGGTGTACGAACTCAAAGAAGCGGCTGCCGGCGTCAAACGCCTCGTCACGCTCGGCGTGCTCCTGAACTTGCTATTTGCCACGCTTGCCGCGCGCCACGTCGCCGGCCTGTCATGGGCGGTATCGATGATCCTGGGCGCGATTTTGGTGGTCACCGGGCCAACCGTGATCATGCCGCTGTTGCGCCACGCTCTGTTGAATCGGCGCACCGCTTCCTACCTCAAATGGGAGGCCATCATCAACGACCCCGTCGGCGCCCTGCTGGCGGTCGTGGTCTTCCAGTATTTCGTGCTGGCCGGCGACGAGGGTTCGGCCGCCGGCGCCCTGCTGAATATCGTCCAAGCGGCTGTCGTCGCGGCAACCCTCGGCGGCGGAGGAGGCTATCTCTTGGCAAGCGTTTACCGGGCGGGACTCGTCCCCGAATTTCTCAAATCGCCCGTCCTGCTGGCAGCCATGCTCGCCCTCTTCACGCTCTCCAATCGGGTACAGGCCGATGCGGGGCTGCTGACAGTGACCATTCTCGGGCTCGTCATGGCCAACATGCGTCTGCCGGATATCAACGGCCTGCGACGCCACAAGGAATATGTGACGATCCTGTTGGTCTCGACCGTGTTTATCTTGCTTACCGCAAATCTCCAGACAGATACGCTCGCCCAACTCGACTGGCACGCGCTGGCCTTCGTGCTGGTGATCCTTTTCGTGGTGAGACCAGCAGCGATCCTGCTCGCGACCATCGGATCAGGGATGCACTGGCGCGATCGGCTGCTGGTGGGATGGATCGGCCCTCGCGGCATTGTCGCGGCTGCCGTCGCAGGTCTTTTCGCGCCTGAGATGATCGCTGCGGGTTATGCTGACGCAGACATGCTCGTGCCGCTGGTCTTTGCTGTTATCTTCGCCACGATCCTGTTTCATGGCCTGAGCTTGCGCTTCCTTGCAAGACGTCTGGCACTGGCGCCGGACGGACCGCGAAACGGTGTGCTGATCATCGGCGGCTCGCCGTGGGCCATTGAGCTCGCGCGCTGCATCCATGAGCTCGGCATTCGTACGCTGATCGCGGACGACTCATGGCACCGATTGCGGCCTGCGCGGCTGGCGGGATTACCCGTGTATTTCGGCGAGATTCTCTCCGAACGTGCGGAAGAATCGCTACAGTTCCAGGACTTCGGCCATCTGATTGCGGCGACGAGTAACGACGCTTACAACGCGCTGGTATGCAGCGCCTTCACGCCCGAGCTCGGCGCCGATCATGTGCTGCAGCTTTCCATGGGGATTCCCGAGCAGGACGATCGCAAGCGCCTGTCTGCCGGGCTGCGCGGGCGGGTGGCGTTCCATCCAAATGCCACGTTCGAGGAACTGTGGCGCCGCCACCATGAAGGCTGGCGCTTCCAGAAAACCCGGTTCACAGAGAATTTCACCTATATGGACTATTGCGCGACGGCACCAGACGAGCGCATTCCCATTCTACTGATCGGTCCGAACCAGGAGGTGACGCTTTGCACGTCGCGTCGAGACGTACAACCTCGACAGGGTGATGTCCTGATAAGCTATGCGCCGTATCGGCCGGTCCGGGAGACCCTGACGGAGCACTGCTCCGAGACGGATCAGCCTGTCGGTTGACCATCAGCGCCCCTTCCAAAAGCTCGTCAGCCATCCCCCGCCAGCATTTCGCGCAAGGCCTCGAGATGCGCTCGCCCTCGCGCCTGGCGTGCTGCCAGGTCGCCATCCGCAGAGGGTCGCTCCCAATCGAGGACTTCTGATGGAAGCTCCAACAGAAACCGGCTGGGTTCCCGATCCACATCCTGACCCCCAATCCGCCGTCGCGCCGCGTAGGTCAGGGCCAAAGTCCGGCGAGCACGGGTAATCCCGACATACGCCAATCGCCGCTCTTCCTCCAGCGTGCCAGCATCCAAGCTGTTGCGATGGGGCAGCAGTTCTTCTTCCATGCCGACCAGGTACACATGATCGAATTCCAGCCCTTTGGCGCTATGCAGCGTCAGCAGCTGCACCTCGTCGGCGTCGGCTTCATCCTGCCGATCGAGCATCCCGACCAGACTGATGTGCGCCAGCAGCCTCTCCAATGTCGCTTCTTCTTCCCAGCGCGTCTGCAGGCGCGCGAACCAATCCACCAATTCGCGCACATTCTTCTGGCGCTTTTCCACCGCGCGTAAATTTTTTTCATTTTCTGCCAGCCAGCTCATATAGTCGATGCCTTCGAGCAAACGCTTGAGGCAGGTCGGCGCGTCTTCCTCGTGGGCCACGCGCTGCATGCGCAGCATCCATTCGGCGAAGGTTCGCAGGCGCTCCGCGGCCCTTTCCGGCAAACATTGCAGGAGCCCGAATTCCCCGGCTGCCGTCAACAGGCTCACCCGGCGGCTCTGCGCATAGCCCGCGAGCTTCTCCAGGGTGCCGGCTCCGATCTCGCGGCGCGGCACATTGACGATGCGCAGGAAGGCGGCGTCATCTTCCGGGTTTTTCAGCAGACGCAGATAAGCCAGTAAGTCTCGGACTTCCGTTGCTTCGAAGAACGACGATCCGCCGGTGATGCGATAGGGCACCTGATGTTCCCGCAAAGCGCGCTCGAAAGGTCGGGCCTGATGATTGCTGCGGTACAGAATAGCGTAGTCGCCGTAGCGCGTGCGGTTGCGCAGCCGGTGCTGGAGCAATTCGCCGACGACACGGCGCACCTCATCGTCAGTGTCCTCGCAGGCCAGGATGCGCAGGCGTTCGCCATCGCCGAGTCGACTCCACAGACGCTTCTCGAACAGATGTTCATTCTGAGCGATGAGGGCATTTGCGGCCTTGAGGATGTAGCCGGTGGACCGATAGTTCTGCTCCAGCTTGATCACCCTGAGCCGCGGAAAATCCTCCTGCAAACGTTGTAGGTTTTCAGGCCGCGCGCCCCGCCAGGCATAGATCGACTGATCGTCATCTCCCACCACCGTAAAATGGGCCATGGGTCCGACCAACCACTTGAGCATCTGGTACTGCGCGGTATTGGTGTCCTGATACTCGTCCACCAAGAAATGCTGAATACGGTTCTGCCAGCGCTCGCGCAGAACGGAATCCTCTCCCAGAAGACGAACAGGCAGCGCAATGAGATCATCGAAGTCGACCGCGTTGTAAGCGCGCAGGTGGCGCTCGTAATCCGCATAAAGCCGGGCTACACGCAGAGCATCTTCATCATCGGCAGCTGACATGGCCGCCGCCGGCGAGATCAAATCACTCTTGAGTGCAGAGATGCGCTGCTGCAGGTTCTGCACCTCGACATCGCCGACCCCAGTTTCCTGTCGCGTCAACTCGCGCAGCAACATTCGCCCATCGCCGGTATCGAAGATGGAGAATCCGGGTTTGAGACCCACCGTGCAGCTTTCCTGCTGCAATAGACGCAGGCCCAGGCTGTGGAAGGTACTAATCCAAAGCGGACGAACCATCCGGCCGCCCACGAGAGCGTGGACCCGATCGCGCATCTCCTTAGCGGCCTTGTTGGTAAAAGTGACAGCCATGACCTCAGTGTTTGCTCGCGCCTTTTGGCTCAACAGGTGGGCGATCTTGCGCGTGATGACACCCGTCTTGCCGCTCCCAGCGCCAGCCAGCACCAGAAGGGGGCCGTCGAGATAGCTGACTGCGTCGGACTGTTCGGAATTCAGGCGCACCATGTAAGCGGAGTCACAGCAATCACAAGCGCTGCAGACTATCATCACGAGGCTGCCCGGCCCAGCCTAGCCGCCGCCGGGGATTGCCTGTTTCGAGCGCACGAACAGTGCTCCGTGGCTCAGGGAGACTCGAATAACGCAGTATCGAGCACAAGGAAAAGCGCCGGCTTTCGCCGGCGCTCTTAAAATCCTTTAAGAATTCCCGCTCAGGCAAATTTGCCTGTGTTCGGCTCCAGCACGGTCAACTCGCGAATGCGCTGCAGGATCTGGATGATCAGTCCCCCAATCCCGAACAGGCCCCATCCCAGCACCACGAAGCCCCAGTGGATGGGCGCGGCGAACAGTTCCTCGGCGTAGAAGAAGGTATGACCCCACTCGTTCAGACCCAGATTCGGCATGATCAAGACAGGGGCCGCTGCAATCAACGCCATGGGCAAAGACACGCGCTTGGTGAAATAGGGCACCCGCGTGTGCAGCAGGGCAAAGCCCAAGATGGCGCCCACTGCGCCCAGTGGGATCGCGAAGTAGAACAGGCCAATGTGGGTCGGCGTGAAGTCGGTATCGCGCACCGTCACTTGGTGCCAAGCGGCATCGGCTTCGACGTACAATCCCAGAATAGCGACCAGAATGATGCTTCCCACCGCCGCGAACGCCAGAATGGCGTAGTAGATGAGCAACTCACGCTGGGGGGACATGACCGGGTTGGCCGGACGCGTGAACCAGATCAAAGGCAGACCGATCACCCCGATCAAGGTGATGATGGTCATCTGGATATAAAACAGGCGCATCCAGTAAGTCTGGAAATCCTGCTCGAAGTAGTCGAGGCCGACGGTGAAGGAATAGGTATGCTGGTACCAGCGATACACACCGAACAGTACAGCCGCCAATGCCACGCCGATGATCGCAGCCATCCAAGGCATGCGTGGTACCTTGGTTTCATCCTGAGCCAGGCCCAAGAAAGACATGATGGAATGGAAGATACCCCGCGGCGCCGCGGCTACCGCGGCGGGCTTGGTGACTGCGTTCATCGAACTGACTCCTCAAAGGTCAACTGAAACTCTTGAACCGACGGTTTGGGTCATCTTTGCTGACATAGACCACCCTCCTGAACGGAAGTTCAGGATACGCTTTGCCATGATTTCGGTCAATGATGATGCATCTGGGCGCGACCAGATACCACCCGAATGCATAGCCGACCGCACCAGACCGACCGCTGTCATGATCCCGTCAAAATTTCGGGCGCACAATCGCTGCCGACCGATGGCCTTCATTCAACCGAGCCGGAGCGCAAGTGACGTTCAAGCAACTGTCTCGCCCCCTGGGGCCTCGATCGCTCCATTTCATGAAGTTCCTGCAGCACGGCCGCGGCGTGGCATCCTTGGCCCCATCGAGCCGCAAGCTTGCCGCCGCCGCCTGCCGCCATGTGTCGACCGATCGCCCCCAAGTCATCGTCGAACTGGGTGCCGGTGCGGGTCCGATCACGGTTCATGCGGTGAGCCTCATGCATCCCCGGAGCCGCTTGATCGCGATCGAGCAGGACCCCGATCTTGCCAGCCTCACACAAAGACTTGCGCCGACCGCCGAAGTCGTGTGCGGCGATGCCGGCGACATCGGCCGGATCCTGGCGGATCGACACGTCGAGCATGTGGATCTCATCATCAACGGCTTACCGACGCCGAGCCTGCCACCTGCCATCACAGGACGGCTGCTGAAATGGATTGACAGCTTGCAGGGCTCGGCCTTGATGAGTCAGATCACCGTCATGCCTTGGGTTTACCTGCGCATGTACCGCGCGCTGTTCGAGCGGGTGGACTTCGAGCTGGTGTGGGCCAACATCCCCCCGGGCGGGGTCTACCATTGTTACGGCCTAAAACCTCAAGCCCTCGCTGATTTTTGAGATCGATTCCGACCCCCCACCATTCGAGCCGATACCCATCGCTCGCGCGCCCATCTGCATAAGTTCAGAAACCTTTTGGCATTCCTTTGGAGAGGGAGGGCTGTCATGCAAGTTCAACACATGGGATACCGCATCCGGGGGTTTTACCAGGTAGCCAGCCTTGGGCATCTTGGGCAGATGACACCTCAAGATGCCCAGGGAAGAGTCGAGATCTGGAGTTGCCCCCATCCGGTGGACGGTTTGTGGCTTGAGAATCAGGCCGTGTGATCGTACTCGATGTCGGCTCCCGGATGATTTCTAATCTGGTTTTGAGAACAGATGCGGATGGGAGCGGCGCCATCGTTTCCTGGCCTGGAGGGGCGTGAGGTGTTCCAGAGCCTTCTGGGGCAGGTGCTCGTTGTACAGCCAGACGTAGCGGTGCAGCGTGGTGGCCAAGTCCTGGGCGCTGTTGAAGTGGTGGGAGCGCAGCACTTGCTCAAGGCGCCCGTTGAATCGCTCGACCATGCCGTTGGTCTGCGGCGACTTCGGCCGGGTCAGCCGGTGCTCGATGCCCAGGGCTTCACACAGGGCGTCGAACGCCTTGGACTGGCAAGCCGATCCGTTGTCGGTCATCACCCGCTGCACCCTGATGCCGCAGGCGCGGTAGTGCGCCACCACCTGTTCCAGGAACGCCACCGCGCTGTCCTGGCCCTCGTCCTCGACCATCGTCACCAGCGACGTGCGCGAATAATCGTCGATCGCCACGTGCGCGAACTCCCAGCCGATGCCGCGGCTGCGGTGAGTGCGATGCCCGGTGACCCGATGGCCGGGCTCGCCCATACGCCCCAGCTTCTGGGTATCGATGTGGACCCGCTCGCCCGGCGCTTGGCGCTCGTAGCGCACCACGGGCGCCTGCGGCTCCCGCTCGCGCCGGCGACTCAGCCCGGCCCGGCGCAGCACGCGGGACCGTCGCGGCCGACAGCCCGAGCGCCTGCGCGATCAGGCACCCGCAACGGCGCTGCCGGCGCAGCGCTTCGATCTGCGCGCGCCGCTCGGCGGCAAGGGCTCGTGGGCTGCAATGCGGCCGGCTGCCGCGGTCGTGCAGGCCTTCGCCGTCGCGAAAGCGGCGCCACCACTTCCGGACCGTCGTTTCCGACAGACCCATCGCCTGGGCGACTTCGGCCACACGCTGTCCAGCCTGCAGGCGGCCGATCATCACCCCTCGACCCTTCACGGTCAGGCGCGCATTCTTGTGCATGGTTGTTCCCCTCGCGGATGAGAGCTGGGTGTTTGGCGACATCAGCTTCGCCTTCCAGTCAGAGGGAAACAACCTCTTGAAACATCACAGCTAGGCATGCCACCCGTCGCCGCCGCGCGCACCACACCATCCGACCGAACCTCGGTTTGCGCCGTAACCCCCTCGCTGAGCACGATTCTTTGCACGCGTGGCGTGACCCGGCACAGCAGCTCGTAACCGATGGTACCGATCGACGCAGCTAGGCTTTCGACGGAAGCGCCACCATTTCCCCAAAGTACCACACGCGAACCCACGGTTTCGGTCGCCTGAGGCCCCAGATCGACCGTCAACAGATCCATGGACACACGACCCACCAGTGGCACGGGGCGGCCGTTCACCCATACCGGCGTACCGCTCGGCAGGGTGCGCGGATAACCGTCGCCGTAGCCCACGGCGACCACGCCCAGACATGTTGCCTGCGGTGCGCACCAGGTTCCGCCGTAGCCAACTGCATCCCCGGCGCGCAGCGGCTTCACGGCGATCAGTTCGGAGCACAGCGACATAACGGGACGCAGACCGGCATCCGTGCCCTGCTCCCCCGCAAAAGGAGAGACGCCATACAACATGATTCCCGGACGCACCCAGTCGGCATGTGTCTGAGGCCACGCGAGGATACCAGCGGAATTGGCGATGTTGCGCGGACCGGCCAAGCCCATACTCGCGCTTGCCAATGCCGACAGCTGGCGATCGGTTTCCGGGCACTCCCCACGCCGGGCATGCGCCAAATGCGTCATCCACCCGACCGGTCCGGTCACCGCCGGACAACTCGCCAGTCGCCGCCACAGAGCGCCGGCTTCATCGACATCGACCCCAAGCCGTCCCATCCCGGTATCGACCTTGAGCCAGACGCGCACGCGATCCGGCAAGGACGCGCGTTCGAGCAGATCGACCTGAAGCGGGTGGTGCACGACCAACTCCAGACCAAGCTGCGCCGCCAGTTGCAAGCTATCGGCATCGAAAACACCTTCGAGGACCGTGACAGGCCCACGGACGCCTCCGGCCCGAAGTTGCAGGGCCTCATCGAGGCGTGCCACAGCCAAGGCATCGGCATGCACAGCCAAGGTAGGGGCCACCGCCAGCAATCCGTGCCCGTAGGCGTCGGCCTTGACCACCGCCATCATCCGTGATCCCACCGCATGGCGACGCACCACCGCGAGGTTATGGATGAGCGCTGCCAGATCGACTTCTATCCAGGGCGCACCATGCCGGATCGCATTCATGCATAGCCCCCGCCGTAGTCTTCAGATGCAAAGTTCTCGAAGCGCGTGTATTGACCGAGAAAAGTCAGGCGCACCGTCCCCGTGGGACCGTTGCGCTGTTTGGCGATGATGATCTCGGCGCTGCCCTTGTCGGGGCTCTCGGGGTTATAGACCTCATCGCGATAGATGAAGATGATGAGGTCGGCGTCCTGCTCGATCCCGCCTGATTCGCGCAGATCCGACATCACTGGTCGCTTGTTGGGGCGCTGTTCGAGATTGCGGTTGAGCTGGGACAGCGCGATGACCGGCACGCTGAGCTCCTTGGCCAGCGCTTTCAGGCTGCGGGAGATCTCGGCGATCTCGAAGGCCCGAGTTTCCTGATTGCCCGGGACCTGCATCAACTGCAGGTAGTCCACCACGATGAGTCCCAGACCGTGCTCGCGCTTGAGGCGCCGCGCGCGCGCGCGGATCTCCGTCGGCGACAACGCCGGGGAATCGTCGATGAACATGGGAGCCTCGGCGATCAGTGTTGCAGCCGAGGTGATGCGCGGCCAGTCGGTGTCCACCAGGCGCCCAGTACGCACTCGGCTCTGGTCGATGCGGCCCAGCGAGGAAATCATGCGCATGGCCAATTGCTGACCCGGCATTTCCATGCTGAAGATTGCCGTCGGCACCTTGTCGCGAATTGCGGCGTGCTCTGCCAGATTCATGGCGAAGCTGGTCTTGCCCATCGACGGCCGCCCAGCGATGACCACCAGGTCCCCCGGCTGCAGCCCCGCTGTTTTATCGTCAAAGTCGACAAACCCGGTCGCCAATCCCGTGATCGGATTGTCGGACTGGAACAGCGTGTCGATCTTGTCCAGGGCCTCGGCCAAAAGACGCCGGATGGGTACAAAGCCCTGCTTGTGCCGCAAGCCCGCTTCGGCAATTTGGAAAACCTGCCGCTCGGCCGCATCGATCAGCTCGGACACTTCGCGGCCCTGCGGCTCATAGCCACTTTGCGCGATATCGGTTCCAACGCGGATCAGCTGGCGCAGGACGCTGCGGCTACGCACGATGGCCGCATAGGCACCAACGTTGGCCGCGCTGGGCGTATCGCGGGCCAGTGTGCCGAGGTAGGCCAAGCCGCCGGCCGCATCGAGCGCCGCATCGCGTTGCAGCCACTCCGAAACGGTCACCACGTCGCGCGGCTGTGCCGCTTCGGCCAAATGCGCCAATGCCCGGAAAATAAGCCGGTGGGCCGAGAAATAGAAATCATCCTCCGTGACCTGATCGGCGACGATTTCCCAACTCGACTCATCGAGCATGAGACCGCCCAGAAGCGACTGTTCAGCTTCCCGGGAATGTGGCGGAACACGCATGGCGGCAAGATCGCCCAAATGGCTCGATCCTGCCGTTTTGCGTCGCTCGCTCATGCCTAGCTTTCCCGCGCCGCCCGTTCGGGGCGACGAACGTGCATAAGGGGATTACTCCTCGCCGACCACCACGATGTGGATCACAGCATCGACTTCGGTATGCAGGTGAACGGCCACATCATACTCGCCGATCATGCGAATCGGACCATCGGGCAGGCGCACTTCGCGCCGCTCGACCGGATGGCCCGAGGCAGTCAGTGCTTCGGCCACATCGGCGTTGCCGATCGAGCCGTAGAGCTTGCCTTCGCTAGAAGCCTTGGCTCGCAAGGTCACGGTCACGCTTTCCAGGTCAGCCTTGCGAGCCTGAGCATGCGCAAAGTTCTCCGCCGCCTGACGTTCCAGCTCGGCGCGTCGGTTCTCGAACTCTGCGATCCGATCGGGTGTGGCGGGTACCGCCTTGCCGAAGGGAATGAGGTAGTTTCGGGCATATCCCGGCCGAACCGAGACGCGATCGCCCAGACCACCCAAGTTCTCTACTTTCTGCAGCAAAATCACATCCATCTCAATATCCCGATACGTCGATTCATGATTCAGACTTACGGGCGCGACCCCGGAAATCCATCCAACTGTCCAGCAGGGACACTCCTGCCAAAATCATTGCCAAGTGCGGCATCAGCAGCAGGGCCGCATATAACAACCCAAGGTAGAGACGCCCTGCCGAACGATCGCGAAGCAGCGCATGCAACAACCCTAAGGCCGGCAAGCATAGAATCACCGTCAACGGCACCAGGAGATTGACGGCTGCATCGGCCTGCCACAGAGCACCCGCTGCGCAGACGAGCGCGACCAGACTCCAGCCTCGCGGCAGGCGCCAGGCCTGAAATTCCGCGCCGAACGCGCCGGGCCGGTACAGGCGCGATTGCAACCAGCGCCCCATCACCAGACTGACCGCCAGACCCATCACCCACACCGCCGCGAATGCACCCGGCAGATAGGGCGCCACCCCCTGCAGGACGGCGCTCAGGTTCTGCTCCGTCTCGGCACCGCCCTCGAGCTGACCCAGCTGGCTGGTGAGCATGCGCTCGACCCGCTGCTGCCACCACAGGGCCGGATCGTCATGCAGCGCGTAGAAAGCGACCACCGCCAACAATCCTAGCACCGCCACCATGCTCAAGGCCGACGGCAAACTGGCCCGCTGCCACACGCGACCACCCAGCGCGACCACCGGCACCCACAAAAAGGATGCCAAGGCCATGGCGGACATGGGCGAGGCGATCAGCGCGGCGCCCGCCACCCCCTGCAGCAACAGGCAGACCACAAGGACCTGAATCGCCTTCATCGGACCCAACTGCATCGCCACCATTGCCAGCAACGCACCGGACAGATACATGAGCGGAAACAGAATCCACGCGCCGATGCCCAGCAAGCTGACCACCAGAACCGCCGGCCAGAACCCGGACATCGCGTAGCGAGCCAGCGCCTGCATGGGCTTTACCTGACGTTACGCTCAGTGCTGGTCGGTGTAGGGCAGCAGCGCCAGGAATCGTGCGCGCTTCACAGCCTTGGCCAACTGCCGCTGATAGCGGGCGCTGGTGCCGGTGATGCGACTCGGCACGATCTTGCCGGTCTCCGCGATATACGCCTTGAGCGTCACAAGATCTTTGTAGTCGATCTCGGTGATGCCTTCGGCAGTGAATTTGCAGTACTTGCGACGACGGAAATTACGTGACATGGCTATTCCTCGAAACGGTCGGCGAGCCCAGCACAGCCGCTGGCTCAGGAATCCTGAACGGGTCTCAGTTCGTCCCCGCCCTCATCCTCATCGGTGTCACCTCCTTCCGCAGCGGCAGTCTCCCGCGTGGCACTGCGCGAGCGGCCATCATCGCTGCGTTCTTCATCACGCGACTTGAGCAGAGGCGAAGGGCCGGTATCAGCGCCGGGCCGGGTCATGATCAAGTTGCGCAGGACTGCATCGTTGAAACGAAAAGCGCTCTTGATCTCTCCAAGCGCAGCTTGGCTGCACTCGACATTCATGAGGACGTAATGCGCCTTGTAGACCTTCTCGATCGGATAGGCCAACTGGCGCCGACCCCAGTCTTCCAGTCGGTGGATCCGACCGCCGTCCGCCTCGATCACCGAACGATAGCGCTCGCACATGGCGGGCACCTGATCGCTCTGATCGGGGTGGACCAGGAACACGATTTCATAGTGACGCATGGACACTCCTTACGGATAAAAGCCTCCCGATCGATCGGTGAGGCAAGGAGAATCGCCGAACCGGCGACAAAAGGCGGAGAATGTTACCGTAATGGCTGGCTGCGATCAACGCGCCCTCTCAAGACGCGGACGCGCAGGTCATTTCTGACATCGCGCGCAGAAGTAGCTGGACCGCTGTCCCTGGCGCAGATGGCGGATCGGGGCGGCACAGGAACGGCAGGGCAGCGATGCCCGGCCGTACACCCGAAGTTGCTGCGCGAAATAGCCCGGCCGGCCGTCGCCACCGACGAAATCACGCAGGGTCGTGCCACCGGCGGCGATCGCCTCTTCCAGCACCTGCCGCACCGCGATCACCAGTTGCTCATAGCGCGACAGGCCGATGTGTCCGCTGGCGCGCGCCGGATGAATGCCGGCCAGGAACAAGGCTTCGCTGGCGTAGATGTTGCCGACGCCGACGACGACCCGGGCGTCCATCAGGGTGGCCTTGATGGCCGCGCGCCGATGGGCCGTAAGGCGCTTGAGATACTCCGCACTGAATGCCGCCGACAAGGGCTCCGGACCCAGATCGCGCAGCAGCGGATGCTGCTCGGCGGGTTCCTCGGTCCACAGCACCGACCCGAAGCGCCGTGGATCGTGCAGACGCAGGCTGAGACCGTTGTCGAAATGCCAGATTACGTGATCATGCGTGCGGACCGCTTCGCCGGCCGGCGCCAAACGCAGGCTACCGGACATCCCGAGGTGGATCAGCATCGTGCCATGCTCGAATCGCACCAAGAGATACTTTCCGCGCCGATCGATGCCCTGGATGGCCTGCCCTGTCACCCGTGTCGGCAACTCGGCCGTTATCGGCCAGCGCAAAGCCCATTGCCGGACGTCCACGGCAAGCACATGGCGCCCGGTGATGCCGGGGGCGATACCCCGGCGCGTGGTTTCGACTTCGGGCAACTCGGGCATGCCGCCTGTTTCCGCATCGAAAAAGCCCGCTTTGCGCGGGCTTTCAGTCAGGATCCATGATCCGCAAGGACAGTCCAAGCCGTCCTTACTTGATCTTGGCTTCCTTGTACATGACGTGCTGCCGGACGACGGGATCGAATTTCTTGATCTCCATCTTTTCCGGCTTGGTGCGCTTGTTCTTGGTCGTGGTGTAGAAATGACCAGTGCCCGCGGTCGAAACCAGTTTGATCTTGTCGCGCATGACTCAGCCCCTCAGACTCGTTCGCCGCGCTTGCGGATGTCGGCCAGAACCGCGTCGATCCCCAGCTTGTCGATGATCCGGATGCCCTTGGTCGAAACCCGCAGCCGCACGAAACGCCGCTCGGAGTCCACCCAGAAGCGCTGCTCCTGCAGGTTGGGCAAGAACCGGCGCTTGGTCTTGTTGTTGGCGTGGGATACGTTGTTCCCGGTGATCGGGCGCTTCCCAGTAACCTGGCAAACTCGGGACATGGAATCGAATCCTCAATCGGGTCGAAACGGCGCGCGCCGAACCGGTGGTCGAGGGCGCGCGTTAAAACGAGGGGAGCTTTTTATCATGACAGGGTGCTTTTCCGCAAGGCGCCGACCGTCCGCAGCACCGGTTCAGCCGCCACCTGCCGGCTCGATCCACAGGTCCTTGGTATAGTGCTGGTTCATGATGTTGGGCCGATAGCCCTTCACCCAAGGCTTGATCAGCGTCTTGCTGACATAGAAGAACAATGGCACGACGGGGTTGTCGGCGAGCATCACCGCCTCGGCCTCGTGCATCAGTCTGTCGCGCTCGGCACCGCCGGGCAAGGCGCTGATGCGGGCCAGCAAGGCATCATAGGCCGGATTGGCGTAGCCCGAATCGTTGATGCCATGCTGGGAATGCAACAGTTCCAGGAAAGTGTAAGGATCGGCGTAATCCCCGATCCAACCGCTGCGAAACACCTGCGTGACCTGTTTCTGCTTGCGATTCTGCAGAAAGACCTTCCATTCCTCGTTGAATAGCGTCGTCTCCACACCCAACACCTGTTTCCACATCTGCGCGACGGCCACTGCGATCTTGCGGTTGTCCTCCTGGGTGTTGTAGCGGATCTCGACTTTCAGCGGATGCTCGGCAGAGTACCCGGCCTCGGCATACAGCCGCTTGGCCTCGGCGAAACGGGCCTCGCGGGTCCAGTGCGCATGCTCCGGCGTCGCCTGTTCATATCCCGGCAGCCCAGGCGGCACCCAACCGTAGGCTGGAATCTCCCCGCCGCGGGTGATCTTCTCGGTCAGGATCTCGCGATCGACCGCCAGAGTGAGCGCCCGCCGCAAGGCCGGCGCATCCTTGAACGGCGCACGAGTCAGGTTCAGGCCGTAGAAATACACCCCGAGATAGGGATGGATATGCAATTCCTCGCCCAGATGGGCCTTGGCCCAGGCGAAATCGGCCGTCGGTACGCTGCCCCAGTCCACCTCGCCGGCGCGGTAGCGCTTGAACTCACTGGAGGCGTCCTCGATGGCCGAATAGCGCACCTTGTCGATGCGGGTATGGGCATTGTCCCAGTAATACGGATTGCGGCTCAGCGTGATGTGGGACTGCACCACCGCCTCGGTGAGCTGATAGGCGCCGTTGCTCACCAGATTGCCCGGCCGCGTGAAGCGCTCGCCGAACTCCGCCAGCGAAGGGCGATGGATGGGATAGGTGGTCGAATGGGTGAGCAGACTCAGGAAATACGGCGTGGGCGCTTTCAGCCGGATTTCCAGCGTGTGATCATCCAGCGCCTGGACGCCCAGCGCCTCGGGTTTGGCCTGCCCGGCCAGGATGGCCTCGGCCTGGGCGATGGGCGCGAGGATCATGCCGTAATTCGAGCCGGTGGCCGGATCGACCGTGCGGCGCATGCCGGCGACGAAATCCTCCGCCACCACCGGATCACCGTTGGACCAGCGCGCGGTCGGCCGCAGATGGAACACATAGCGCAACCCGTCCGCGCTGATCTCCCAGCGCTCCGCCACGCCCGGCCGCGGTCCTTCGGCGCCCGTCAGCACCAGCCCCTCGTAGAGGTCGCGCAGGATGTTGGCCGAGGAGACGTCCTCGGCGCGATGCGGGTCGAGGGTCTGCGGCTCGGCGCCGTTGGCCTTGCGCAGCACGGTGAGCCCGTTCTCGATCAGTGGACCCTGATGCTGCGAGGGATTGGCGGAATCGGAACAACCAGCCAACGTGAACAGGGCCAGCATCGCTGCAGCCAGAATCGACAGACGCCGAGTGGTCACAAGCTTCATGCGGCGCTGCGCTTCAGATGGATGAGCAAGAGCGAAATGGCGGCGGGCGTGATGCCCGGCAGGCGCGCGGCCTGGCCCAGCGTGGCCGGCCGAACGGCTTCCAGCTTCTGGCGCACCTCATGCGATAAACCGGCGACCCGTCCGTAATCGAGGGTAGCCGGCAACGGAGTTTCCTCATGGACGCGCTGGCGCTCGATGTCGCGCATTTGGCGCTCGATGTAGCCGGCGTATTTCGCCTGTATCTCGACCTGTTCGGCCACGGCCGGATCGGCGACCGGATTGCCGATGATCGCGGCCAATGCGTCATAACCGACGTCCGGCCGGCGCAACAGATCCAGCGCCCGCTGCTCGCGCTCGAGCGGTGCGCCGAGCAGGGTTTCGAGCGCCCCAGCGACCGCATCGCCAGGCCGCAGGAAGGTCCGACGGAGACGCGCCTGCTCGCTCGCGATCGCCGTCTGCTTGCGCTCGAACGCCGCCCAGCGCGTCTCGTCCACCAGGCCCAGTTCCCTGCCGATGGGCGTGAGCCGCAGATCGGCGTTGTCCTCGCGCAGCAGCAGTCGGTATTCGGCGCGGCTGGTGAACATGCGATAGGGCTCGGTCGTACCGCGGGTGACGAGATCATCGATGAGCACCCCGATATAGGCCTCGTCCCGGCGCGGTGTCCATGGTGGGAGTTCGCGCGCCTGCCGGGCGGCATTGAGCCCGGCGATCAATCCCTGCGCAGCCGCCTCCTCATAGCCTGTGGTGCCGTTGATCTGCCCGGCCATGAACAACCCCGGCAGATGGCGTGACTCCAGGGATGGCCACAGATCGCGCGGATCGAAGAAATCGTATTCGATGGCATAGCCAGGCCGCAGAATGTGTGCGTGCTCCAGTCCGACCATGGAGCGCACCAGCGCGTACTGCACGTCGAAGGGCAGACTGGTCGAGATGCCGTTGGGGTAGACCTCCGAGGTGTTCAGGCCCTCAGGCTCGAGGAACACCTGATGCGCGGTCTTGTCGGCGAAGCGGGTGATCTTGTCCTCGACCGACGGGCAGTAGCGCGGACCGATGCCCTCGATCACGCCCGTGTACATGGGCGAACGATCCAGCCCCCCGCGGATGATGTCGTGGGTGCGCTCATTGGTGTGCGTGATGTGGCAGAGCACCTGCGGCGGATGCTGCGCCGCATGGCCCAGGAAGGAAAACACCGGCAGCGGATCATCCCCCGGCTGTGGCTGCAGACGCGCGTAGTCGATGGTGCGGCCGTCCAGTCGCGGCGGCGTGCCGGTCTTGAGCCGCCCGACGCGCAGCGGCAGCTCGCGCAGCCGGGCGGCCAGCGTGCGGGCGGGCGGATCGCCGGCCCGCCCGCCCTCGTGCTGCTCGAGGCCGATGTGGATCCGACCGGCCAGGAAGGTCCCCGCCGTCAGCACGACGGCGCGCGCCCGGAAACGCACCCCCATCTGGGTGATAGCCCCACAGATCCGTCCCTGCTCGACGATGAGATCGTCCACGGCCTGCTGGAACAGCGTGAGGTTGGGCTGCTGCTCCAGCGCTCTGCGCACGAAGGCACGATACAGCGCCCGATCGATCTGGGCACGGGTTGCCCGCACCGCTGGTCCCTTGCGCGCATTGAGCGTGCGGAACTGGATGCCGGCGTGGTCCGCCGCCTGCGCCATCAAGCCGCCCAGCGCATCGACCTCCCGCACCAAATGACCCTTGCCGATGCCGCCGATGGCCGGGTTGCAGCTCATCTGCCCCAGGGTTTCCAGATTATGGGTGAGCAGCAGCGTGCGGCAGCCCTGCCGCGCACTCGCCAGCGCGGCCTCCGTACCAGCATGGCCGCCACCCACGACGATGACATCGAAAGATTCGGGGTAATACATAGGAAAACCGTAGGCGGAGCGCAAGCAAGAGGCCAAATCTTAAGGGAATCAAGACACTGGTGCCACTGTGACAAGTTTCATCCGGACGCAGACGATGAACGCGTAGCTGTCGCATCCCTAACGATTGCATAGACTCCCGCCGCTACCCCCTGTTCATGGCCCGTGTCGTTTTGCAGGCCTTGATCGAGGAGCATGAGCAAGCCAGCCCAGGAGTCCGTACACCATGATGATTGCCTTGCACAAGAACGCCCGCACCACCCCGGCGATACGCGCCGAGATGGCCGCCAGCAAGGAGAGTGCACGGGTGCTTGCCAAGCGCTACGGCGTCACCGAGGCCACCATCTACAAGTGGAAAAAGCGCGATACCTGCGTCGATCGCTCCCACACCGCCTGCAAACCACCTTGACGCCCGCACAGGAAGCCGTCGTCGTGCACCTGCGCCGCAGCCTCTGGCTGCCCCTGGATGACCTGCTTGCGGTGACCCGAGAGTTCCTGTGCCCCAAGGGACACGCTGATTTATTCGCATCCCAAAGGTTTTTCGATCGATCTGTGATGCTGGACGCACTGCGACGTGACTGGTGGCTGAAGCGATGCAAGCGAGTTTTTCCGAGCTGGAATATGCCTCGAAGAGGGAAGTGACGCGGC
>DATLZY010000074.1:0-3512 GCA_035573755.1 Candidatus Acidiferrales bacterium | reverse complement strand
CTTCTACAATCACCGCAGGCTGCATTCGTCGCTGGGCTACCTCAGCCCGATGCAGTACGAGCAGCGCTGGTACGAGGCACAGCGTAAAAAGGCCGCGTGAACCGTGGGTTAAGAGCTACACGAAACAGGGGCAAGGTCACGGTATCTGGTATGCCATCACGGTAGCCAGTCCACGCGGCGTAGGTGGCCTGATCCATAATTTCGTATGGGTCTGGGCAGCTGAATGGGTCTATTTCACTGTCGAAGTCATCGGTGTCTATGCGCTGGTATACCTCATCGACAAAATCGACGCCCGCACGCACCTCAAGCTGACCTGGTCGTTCGCGCTCGCCTCATGGGCGACGATGCTGCTCATCGTCGGCATCCTGTCATTCATGATGTGGCCGGGTCACGATTCCTGGTATCAGACCGGATCGACCAACGACGCTTTTTATAACTTGAATTTCTTTGCGCATCTGGCGACGCGCACCGGATCGATGCTCGTAATGGCAGCTGTGGTGGGTCTGATGGTCGCCAGCCGGCTGCAGGATGCTGCGCTGCGACGCAGCGTAGTGCGCTTCATCGCGCCCATCGGCCTCGCGGGCGGGTTGTTCGCGGTGATGATGTTTTTCTACTACCTGCAAACCCTTCCGCCCAACGCAGTGGTGATGCTCAATACCCACCTCTTGCCGGTTTATGCACGCGGCATGGTGGCAGTAGTGGTCGTCACCACGCTGTGGCTGGCCTTCGCCTTCTGGCAGCCGCAGCGCATCCATACTGCGCTGGCCGTAGCCGTGTTCCTGTTCGTGGCCGTCGTCGGAGTCTGGCCCGAGGAGCGCATGCGCGAGTCGATGCGCAAGCCTTTCGTGGCTGGCCAGTACATCTACGGCAACCAGATCATTGCCCGTGACGTGCCCGGCAAGGGGATCACGGGCGAGGTGGACCTGATCGCGGAAAAAGGACTGCTCGCCCTGCATCCGTTTGTGCCCGACCGCCTGCGAGGCATCCACGATGCCAATCGCCTCGAGGTCGGCCAGTTGCTGACGAAGATCGCCTGTGCCAACTGCCATGCCCTGGAACCCGGCGCGCCGCTGCGCGGCTTGCCAGGCAAGTTGCACGGCGCCACCGATGAAGACCTCATCGCCGCCTTCCTGAAGGGACCGTTGCGGCATGGGACACAGCCCTATATGCCGCGCATCGATTTGCCGGAAACCGAGATCGGTGCTATCGCGCACTACCTCGCCAGTGTCAACAATGGGACGGATGTCGACCGCGTCATCGCAGAGCGTCGGTCGTCGCGCAAGGACTGAAACCATGGATATCGGATTGATCATGAATACCATGCGGGACCCGGCTGGGGTGCCCGCTCCACCGGTGTTGTTCCAGGCGCTGATGGTGCTGACCTGGACGCTGCACATCGCCTTCGTGCATCTGACGCTTGGTTGCGCGGCACTGGCGATTTTCGCCTTCCACATGCGCAGCCGGGGCCTGCACTGGGAACGCCTGTCCATGGCCCTGACCAAGGCGGCAAAGGTCGGCGTGTCGCTGCTGATCGTGCTCGGGGTCGCTCCGCTGCTCTTTACCCAGGTGATCTACGATCCGCAATGGTATACGTCCAATGTTCTCTCCGGACGCTGGGCGATTGGCTTCATCTTCACGCTCATCATCGGCTATTGCAGCTGGTTTGCCTTTTACGCCGGCAATCACGAAGGAGCGAGTCGCTTCATCGGGCTCTATGCGTGGGTCGCGTTGGGCCTGTTCGTTCTCGATGGACTCATCATGCATGCCCTGTCCTATCAGGCCTTGTTGCCGGGTCAGTGGATGGACTGGTATGCCCCGGGCGGCGTGGTCGACACCAGCGGATCGCGGCTGCATGCCATTCAATGGCCACGATTCGGTTTCCTGATGAGCCTCTCTTTGCCGGCCGTCGGCCTGTTTCTCATGGCCTATTCCCATTATTTTTCGGTGCGGCCCGATCGGGAACCCGATTATCTCGCCTTCGCCCAGGCGCTCGGCCGGCGGCTGGCGAAGATCGGTTTCATGCTGAGCCTGCTGCCCCTGGCCGCGTGGCAATGGGCGCTGCCGGCCAGTTCCGGCCTGCGGACCCATCCAGTGGGTTGGCTGCTGATGGCGAGTGTGGCGGCCATGGCGCTCTGGATGCATCGCCTGAAGCCCGAGCGGTCCGATTATCTACCGCTGGCGGGTGGCCTGGGACTGCTCGCGCTGCTGTCGATGTGGCGGGAAATCATCCGCATTCATCACCTGCGGCCCCTGGGCTATGAGATCACGAATTACCCCGTACACATGGACTGGCCCTCGCTGTTTCTGTTTTTTTCCACCTTGCTCGGGGTCGGCGGCTTGGTGGGCGGTTTTTATCTCACCTTGCTCTATCGTGCCGGGCGCACGCAGGGGCGCTATCTCGCAGATTCAGGCATGCGCCGACTCAGCACGGCCGCTGTCGCCATTCTCATGGTCTGGATCGCGGTTTTCTTCGCCTACGGCATCACGATCTGGATGCGCAACCGCTTTGTCTGATGCAAGGGAAAACAGCCATGTCGACGAAAAATCGCTTCGCCTTCTCGTGCCTCATGCTGATGATCGCGTCCGCAGGTCGGGCAGAATCCCTGGACGGTGTGGCTCCAGATGTGGGCGCAGGACAAAAACGCGCCGCCGTCTGCTTTGCCTGCCACGGAGCCGATGGCATTTCCCGGATCCCCGGCACGCCACATCTGGCCGGCCAGGATCGGATCTATCTCGAAAATGCACTGCGTGCCTACCGCGATGGTACACGCCAGATGCCGACCATGAACGCCATGGCCAAGCCGCTGTCGGATCGCGACATCATCAATATCGCGGCCTATTTCCAGCTTCAAGTGCGGATGGATCAGGGGCAGTCGGCAGCAGAAGCGATGAAAACCATCGATCGCATCCATCCCGTGGGGCGCGTGGCCCTGAAACCGGCAGTGACCGGGGGAGCGGCGACAACGGGCGATTCGGCCGCTGCGCAGAGCCAAACACGTTCAGGGGAAGCCGTCTATGCGGCGACCTGTGCCGCTTGCCACGACAGCGGCGCTGCCGGTGCACCACGTACAGGCGATCGGGAAGCCTGGGCGCCGCGTTTGGCGCAAGGCATGGACAGGCTGGCTCAGCATGCCATACAAGGGTTCAAGGCGATGCCACCCAAGGGCGGTTGCGCGGAGTGTTCAGAAGTGGAAATCAGGGCAGCGGTCGAGCACCTCGCTGGGAAGGCGCGCTGAAGGGCCGTCATCCGCACACGCCAATGTGCTGCGCCGCTGCGGTGTCTATGGCGGCCACTGAGTGGGAGGGGGACGCAAGTCCCCCTGCACCATTGGTTCGAACGGCGTTCAGCCCCTTTGACTGAGATGTGAGGCGGGCTCGGCGATGTGTGCCTTGGCGAGGTGGCTCTTGTCGAGGAATTTGTCGAAGTGGATGTGGTCGCTCGAGATGCCGGCGCCCTTCAGCACCTCGATGGCGGCATCGAGCATGGGCGGCGGGCCGCACATATAGGCATG
>DATLZY010000073.1:0-16670 GCA_035573755.1 Candidatus Acidiferrales bacterium | reverse complement strand
GATATAAGTGAAATCCCGCTTGTGCTGGCCATGGTTGAACACCGGGATGGGCTCACCGGCCAGAATGGCGCGGGTAAAACTGAACAGCGCCATGTCCGGCCGCCCCCACGGCCCGTAGACGGTGAAGAACCGCAGGCCGGTAATCATTGGTGTCGAGGACTGACTTATGCAAAATGCCGATTCGATGACAGGGCAGCGCTCTGCGGACATACTGCGGCCCGATTCATTGCCGACTTTCGGAATCGCCTGAATTGAAATTCCTCATCCACGGCATCAACTTCGCACCCGAACTGGTCGGGATCGGCAAGTACACCGGCGAGATGGCCGGATGGCTGGCGGCGCGCGGCCATGCGGTGCGCATCGTCGCCGCCCCGCCCTATTACCCCGACTGGGCGGTGGGCGCGAGCTACCGGCCGGACCGTTACCGGCGCGAGACCTGGCGCTGGGCGGACGGCGCGGCGGCCGAGGTGTGGCGTTGCCCCTTATGGGTGCCGCACCAGCCGGGCGGCGCCAAGCGCCTGGCGCATCTGGCCAGCTTTGCGGCGAGCGGCGCGCCGGTGATGCTGGCGCAGGCGCGCTGGCGACCGGATCTGGTGCTGTGCGTGGAGCCGACCCTGTTCTCGGCGCCGGCGGCCCTGCTCACGGCGCGGCTGGCCGGCGCGCGGGCCTGGCTGCACATTCAGGATCTGGAGGTGGACGCGGCCTTCGATCTGGGGCTTTTGCCCGGCGGGGCGCTGCGGCGCTTCGCGCTGAATTGTGAGTCCGCACTGCTGCGCCGCTTCGACCGCGTCTCGACCATCTCGGAGGCCATGCGCGAACGGGTGATCGCCAAGGGCATCGCGCCCGAGCGCGCGCCGCTGCTGCCCAACTGGGCGGACGTGGACGCGGTGCGGCCGCTGCCCGGCCCGAGCCCGCTACGGGCGGAACTCGGCATCGCACAAGACGCCGTGGTGGCGCTCTATTCGGGGAATCTCGGCGAAAAGCAGGGGCTGGAGCTGCTGGTCGAGGCCGCGCGGGCGCTGCGGGACGACCCGACCGTGGTGTTCGTGATCGGCGGTGCGGGCAGCGCGCGCGAGCGCCTGATGGCCATGGCGACGGATCTGCCCAACGTCCGCTGGATTCCGCTGCAGCCGCTCGAGCGGCTGAACGATCTGCTCAATCTGGCCGACGTGCACCTGCTGCCGCAGCGGGCCGATGCCGCGGATCTGGTGATGCCGTCCAAACTGACCGGTATGCTGGCGAGCGGGCGACCGGTGATCGCCACCGCCACGCCCGCGACCCAGGTCGGCCGCGTGGTCGGCGGCTGTGGCGTGCTGGTGCCGCCCGGCGATGGGGCGGCGCTGGCCCGCGCCATCGTGGATCTGGCGACCGATCCCGCGCGGCGGCAAGCGCTGGGCGCCGCCGCACGCCGTTACGCCGAGACCAACCTCGCCCGTGATGCCATCATGAGCCGATTCGAGAACACGGCGCTGGCCCTGTGCGGCCAGAGCGCCCCCGCCCCCGAGGAGCCCGCATGAGCAAACGCGCACTGATCACCGGCATCACCGGCCAGGACGGCATGTACCTGACCGAACTGCTGCTGGCCAAAGGCTACGAGGTGCACGGCATCAAGCGCCGCGCCTCGCTGTTCAACACCGACCGCATCGACCATCTCTACCAGGACCCGCACGACCCCGACCGGCGCCTGATCCTGCACTACGGCGATCTCACCGACGCCACCAACCTGATCCGCATCGTGCAGGAGGTGCAGCCCGACGAGATCTACAACCTCGCGGCGCAGAGCCATGTGGCGGTCTCCTTCGAAACACCGGAATACACGGCCAACGCCGATGCCATCGGCACCCTGCGCCTCTTGGAGGCGATCCGCATCCTGGGGCTGGAGGGCCGGACGCGCTTCTATCAGGCCAGCACCTCGGAGCTGTACGGCAAGGTGCAGGCGATTCCGCAGGACGAGACCACGCCCTTCTATCCGCGCTCGCCGTATGCTGCGGCCAAGCTCTACGCCTACTGGATCACGGTGAACTACCGCGAGGCCTACGGGATGTTTGCCTGCAACGGCATCCTGTTCAACCACGAATCGCCGGTGCGCGGCGAGACCTTCGTCACGCGCAAGATCACCCGCGCGCTGGCGCGCATCAAGCTGGGGCTGCAGGAGCGGCTGTATCTGGGCAATCTCGACGCGCTGCGCGACTGGGGTCATGCGCGCGATTACGTCGAGGCGCAGTGGCTGATGCTGCAGCAGGACACCGCCGAGGACTATGTGATCGCGACCGGCGAGCAGCATTCGGTGCGGGAGTTCGTGGAACGCGCCGCCGGGGAACTCGGCATCGCGCTGCGCTGGGAAGGCGAAGGCGTGGGTGAGCGCGGCATCTGCACGCGCACGGGCCGCTGTCTGGTGGCCGTCGATCCGCGCTATTTCCGCCCCACCGAGGTGGATACCCTGCTGGGCAATCCCGCCAAGGCCAAGCGCCAGCTCGGCTGGGCGCCGAAGGTCGGGTTCGAGGAACTGGTCGCCGAGATGGTGCGCGAGGACCTGAAAGCGGCCGAACGCGACGAACTCTGCCGCCGCGAGGGGTTTGCCACCTATGCCCACCATGAATGAGCGTTGAATTGGTGGCCGTCGCTGGATGGATCGCCGGAGGCTGCGACCCTCGCGATGACGACAAGAAGGACATGCCTTGCGCCGGCGATCAGAAAGCCCGCTCCGACCATGATGTCCCGTGACGTGACGTAGGCACCGGCGGAGGCTCGTCCGTGGTTCCGGAGTGACTCCGCAGCAATGGTTATAATGATCAGCATGATCGAAACAGAGGCTCGAGCCCCATGATCACCGAAACCAACGCCGTCACCTTCCGCAAGAACCTGGGCGACATGCTCAACCGGGTGCAATACCGCCACGACAGCATCCTCATCAACAAGGACGGCAAACCGGTCGCCGCAGTGGTGGATGCGCGTCTGTTCGCGCGCATCCGTCGGCTGCAGGATCGCTTCGATACCTTGTGCCAGCGCATCGAGGCGGGGTTTGCCGAGGTTCCCGAAACCGAAGGCCTGGCCGAAATCGACGCCGCGGTTGCCGCGACCCGCGCCGAGCGCAAGACGCCCCCTGATCCGGAATGACCATGCTGCGCGTGGTGCTGGACACCAACGTCCTGCTCTCCGGCATCGCCTATCCGAGCAGCATTCCGGGCAAGATCCTGACCGCCTGGCGGCGGGGCGGGCTCGATGTGGTGCTGTCCGCATACATCCTCGACGAACTGCGGCGCGTTCTGCCCCGGCTCGCGCATCGGCACGGTCTTTCGGAAGCGGATATCCATGATCTGGTCGACAGCCTGTCCATCCTGTGCGAGGTGATCGATCCGGAAGAGCCCGGGCCAACCGTCTTGCGCGACGGGAACGACCTGCCGGTGCTGGGGACGCTGCGTGCCGCCCTGAAAACCGGCGGCGCGGGCTGTCTGGTCACCGGTGACAAGGATCTGCTGACCCTTGCATCGTCTCACCCCATCCTGAGCCCTGCCGAGTTCTGGGCGGCCCACGGCGATATCGAGCCCCGTTGACGGCGGCATGGATCGCCGCGGCGCTACGCGCCTCGCGAGGACGAAAGATGCGCCTTGTGAAGACATACACAGACGTCGCGATGATGCACACAGGCGCCTCGGGATAATGAAAACGGGGCGTCGCCCCAGTGACCGCTGCGCTGTCATTGCGAGGAGGCGAAGCCGACGCGGCAATTCATGCCTCATGGGTCATTGCGAGCCCCGTAGGGGCGCGGCAATCCACGCTTTTCACCCTTGATCAGCAACTGGAGACATGACCATGGATCAGACTGCATCCATTTTCGTGGCCGGCCACCGGGGGCTGGCGGGCAGCGCCATCGTGCGCCGGCTGCAGCAGGCCGGCTTCGACAATCTTTTGCTGCGCACGCATAGGGAGCTGGATCTCACCGACGCGGCGGCGGTCGACGCCTTTTTCGCCCGCGAGCGGCCGGCATACGTGTTCCTGGCCGCCGCCCGGGTCGGCGGCATCCACGCCAACAACACCTACCCGGTCGATTTTCTACGCGACAACCTGCAGATCGAGCTCAACGTCATCGATGCCGCGTATCGCCACGGCGCGGCGAAGCTGCTGTTTCTGGGCTCCTCGTGCATCTATCCCAAGTTCGCACCGCAGCCGATGCCCGAGGATTGCCTGCTCACCGGCGCGCTGGAGCCGACCAACGAGTGGTACGCCATTGCCAAGATCGCCGGCATCAAGCTGTGCCAGGCCTACCGCCGCCAGTACGGCTTCAACGCCATCAGTCTGATGCCGACCAATCTCTACGGACCGGGCGACAACTTCCATCTGGCCAATTCGCACGTGTTGCCGGCGCTGATCCGTAAGTTCCACGAGGCGAAGGCGAGCGGCGCGAGCGAGGTGGTGGTGTGGGGCAGCGGCACGCCGCGGCGGGAGTTTCTGCACGTGGACGATCTGGCCGATGCCTGCCTGTTCCTGATGCAGCACTACGACGATGAACGCATCATCAACGTGGGCGTGGGCAAGGATGTCTCGATTCTGGAACTCGCGGCACTGGTGCAGCGCGTGGTGGGCTTCGAGGGACGCATCGTGCTCGACCCGAGCAAGCCCGACGGCACGCCGCGCAAGCTGCTGGACGTCTCGCGCCTCGCCGCGCTCGGCTGGCGGGCGCGCATCGGCCTGGAGGACGGCATCCGCGAAACCTACCAATGGTTTCTGGCGCATGTGGACGAAGCGCGGCTTTGAGCTCTGATCACCCCTTGTATATCCCATTGACATATCACGCGACCGCGCCAATACTCCAAAGGCCTGCATTCTCATCGGGCGCTTTTTTTTGGGAGAATCGCCATGGCCGAAACCACAGTATTCAAGAGCAATCGCAGCCAGGCCGTCCGCCTCCCCAAGTCGGTCGCCCTGCCCGAAGATGTGAAGCGGGTCGAGGTCATCCGGATGGGGCGGGCCCGGCTGATCGTGCCGGTGGGGCATGGCTGGGATGATTTTTTCGCGGGCCCCGGTGTGACGGATGACTTCATGGCCGAACGCGATCAGCCGGCCATGCAACAGCGGGACGGGCTGTGACGCTGCGCTATTTGCTGGATACCAACATCTGCATTTACACCCTGAAGCAGCGTCCTGCGCACATCCGGGAGCGGTTCAACCGCCATGCTGCCCATCTGGCCATCTCGTCGGTGGTTCTGGCCGAGCTGCTGTACGGGGCCGAGAAATCTTCGCGTCCCGAACACAATCTGGAACAGGTGGAACGCTTTGCCGCCCGATTGGAGGTGTTGCCGTTCGATGACAAGGCTGCGGTCCACTACGGCCAGATCCGAGCCTTGCTGAAGCGGTCTGGACAGCGGATCGGACCTTACGACCTGATGATCGCCGGCCATGCCCGCAGCCTGGGCTTGGCGCTGGTTACCAACAACGAACGGGAGTTTTCCCGCGTCCCGGGGCTGTTGCTGGAGAACTGGGTTTAGCCGCCATGGCAATCCAAGGAGGCGTTGGTGACGGCCTTTTCGATGAACATGGGAACGGGAAATCCTGAATGACCACCTGCATCATCTTCGGCGGCGCGGGCTTCATCGGGGCGCATCTGGCGCGGCGGTTGCTGGCGACGGGGCGCGCGCGCCACGTGCATCTGGCCGATGTGCGGCCCAGCGCCTTGACCGGTCAGCCGGGAATCACCACGTCGATCACGGACGTGCGCCGGCTGATTCCGGTCGATCTGACGCCCGAGCCGCCGGCCTGGATCTTCAATCTCGCGGCGGTGCACCGCGAGCCGGGGCACGAGGCCATCGAATACTTCGACACCAACCTCGCCGGGGCGCGGAATGTCACCGCCTACGCCGCGACCGTTGGCTGCCCGAACCTGTACTTCACCAGCAGCATCGCCGTGTACGGCCCCACCGACGGGCCGACCGACGAGCGCGCGCCGATCTGCCCGGTGTCGCCCTACGGCGCCTCGAAGTACCCGGCCGAACTGATCCACGAGCACTGGCAGCAGGCGGCGCCGGACAGGCGGCTGGTCATCTGCCGCCCCGGGGTGATCTACGGCCCCGGCGATCCGGGCAACATCCTGCGCATGATCCGCGCCATCCGGCGCGGCTACTTCGCCTATCCCGGCTCGCCCCATATCCATAAATCCTATGGCTACATCGAGGGACTGCTGGACAGCGTGGAGTTCATGATGGACCGGCCGGAACCGCTGCTGCGCTACAACTACGTGGAAGACCCGACCGAGCCCCTGGGCGCGCTGGTGGACCACATCAAGGCGCATCTGGGCAGCCGCGCGCCGGTGCTGCCGCTGCCCTTGCCGGTATTGCTACCCATGGCCGGCTTCATCAATTTCGCGCTCGGCGGCAAGAGCCCCATCCATCCGGTGCGGGTGCGCAAGGCCGCGCGGCCCACCCACATCGTGCCCGGCACCCTGAAATCCTTGGGCTTTCCCTTCCGCTTCGATTTTCGCAGTTCGCTCGTGGATTGGCAGCGCCAGGCGCCACAGGATTTCGCCTGAGCAAAAGGCTTTGCGGCTGGCGGAACGACGGGTGGGCGCCCGAACAGCAAGCATGGATCGCCGTGCTGACCGCTGCGGGTGCCATGCACCCTCGCGGCTTCGCCTGCTCCGGCTCGACCTGCCGGACAGGACACGCGAGCGGCCGGGGTGGCGTGCCTGCAGTGAACGCCGTGGCTGCTCCACGATCCGGCCTGTTGTACCATGACGCCCATGCTGACCTACCCCGCCATCGATCCCATCGCCTTGCGACTCGGCCCGCTCGCCATCCACTGGTACGGCCTGACCTATCTGGTCGGCATCCTGGGCGGCTGGGCTCTGGGCCGCGCGCGCGCGCGCCGGCCCGATACACCGCTCGCCCAAGAGCAGATGAGCGATCTGACGACCTATGTCGCGCTGGGCGTAATCCTGGGTGGCCGGCTGGGCTATATGCTGTTCTACGATCTGGCACGGGTTCTGGGTGACCCGCTCGCGCTGCTGCGCATCTGGGAAGGCGGCATGTCCTTCCACGGCGGGCTGCTCGGCGTCATCACGGTGATGATCTGGTATGGCAACCGCCTGGGCTGCGGTTTCTGGCGGCTGGCCGATTTCGTGGCGCCGCTGGTGCCACTGGGGCTCGGCGCGGGGCGTATCGGCAACTTCATCAACGGCGAACTGTGGGGCCGGCCGACCGACCTGCCGTGGGGCATGGTCTTCCCCGGCGCGGGTCCGTGGCCACGCCATCCCTCGCAGCTCTACGAAGCCTTCCTGGAGGGCGCGGTGCTGTTCACCGTGCTGTGGCTGTATTCGCGCAAGCCGCGGCCGACGCGGGCGGTGTCCGGGCTGTTCCTGCTGCTCTACGGCATCTTCCGCTTCGCGGTCGAGGGCGTGCGCGAGCCGGATGCGCACATCGGCTATCTGGCCTTCGGCTGGCTGACGATGGGTCAGCTGCTGTGCATGCCGATGATCGCCTTCGGCATCTATCTCTTGCTCTGGGCTTGGCGCCACGGCCGCGCGGACGTTCCGACCGCGGCGCTGGGCGCTTCGCGCTGATGCAGCCCTATCTCGCGCTCTTGCGCCAGGTGCTCGATACCGGCGCGCGCAAGGCCGACCGCACCGGCACCGGAACCCTGTCGGTGTTCGGCGCACAGATGCGCTTCGATCTGCGTGCAGGTTTCCCGCTGGTCACGACCAAGCGCGTGCATTTCAAGTCGGTCCTGCACGAGCTGTTGTGGTTCATCCGGGGCGATACCAACGTTCGTTACCTGCGCGACAACGGCGTCACCATCTGGGACGAATGGGCCGACGCGCAGGGCGAGCTGGGCCCCATCTACGGCAAGCAGTGGCGTTCCTGGCCCACGCCCGATGGCCGTGCGATCGACCAGCTCGCGCAGGTCATCGACCAGATTCGCAGCAATCCCGATTCCAGACGACACATCGTCAGCGCCTGGAACGTGGCCGACATTCCCGACATGGCGCTGGCGCCGTGCCATTGCCTGTTCCAGTTCTACGTCGCCGATGGACGATTGTCGTGCCAACTCTATCAGCGCAGCGCGGACCTGTTCCTTGGGGTTCCGTTCAACATCGCGTCCTACGCCCTGCTCACGCACATGGTCGCGCAGGTCTGCGAGCTTGAGGTTGGGGATTTCATCTGGACCGGTGGCGACTGCCACATCTACCTGAACCACCTGGATCAGGTGCACGAGCAGCTCGGCCGTGAACCCTACCCCTTGCCGACGCTACAGCTCGACCCCGCGGTCCGGGACATCGACGGCTTCCGAGCCGAACACATCACGCTGACGGACTACCGGCATCACCCGGCCATCCGCGCGCCGGTCGCCGTATGAATCGGGGCCGGCCTCGCATCGCGCTCGTCGCGGCCTGTGACCGGCGCTGGGGCATCGGGCGCGACAACCACATGCCCTGGCATCTGCCGGCAGATCTGGCGCATTTCAAGGCGCTCACCCTGGGTCACGCCGTGGTCATGGGCGCGCGCACCTACGCCGCCATCGGCCGCGCCCTGCCGGGCCGGCAGAATCTCGTTTTGTCGCGCGATCCGGCCAAGGCGTTTCCCGGCGCCGAGCGGGTCGGCAGCGTGGAGGAAGCGCTCGCCGCCGCCGACAGCGATCCGGTGATGGTCATCGGCGGCGGACAGGTCTATGGCGCGTTCCTGCCGCTCGCCGATGAGGTCTTTCTGACGCGGGTGGATACCGAGGTCGACGCCGATGCGTTTTTCCCGGCACTGACGCCGGCAGACTGGACGCGGATCGCCGAGTCGCACCATTCGGCCGATGCCGCCAACCCTCACGCCATGCGCTTCGAGCACTGGGCGCGCCAGATCGCGCGGCACTGACCCGACCGCCATTGGATGCATCAAACAAAAAAGAGGGCCCCGCAGGGCCCACTTTTTTCCGAGAACGGTCTGATCAGGGCTGCACGCCGCGCGGCATGGCCTTGGCGAACAGGTGGCGTTCGATGAGTTCGCTGATGCCCTCGGAAGCGGCGCGCAAGCCCTTCACGGCCGGGTTTTCCTCGCAGGCGTCCGGGCCGGCGCAAAGCCACTCGAAATCACGCACTGTATACTTCGGATCAGCCGGCATGTTGTTGGCATCGTTGACTGGCACTGGACCGCCATAGACCAGACTGGCAGCATATTGACGCGCCTTGGTCTGGGGATCGACCAAGTCCATGAACACTTCCAAGGTCGGCGTGTACGGCTCGGTCGGCGTCGGCGCCGTGTAGCCGGCGAACTCGATGTACACATGCAGATAGGCATCGACCGGCTGACTGACCTCGGGATAGGTGCCGAGATACTTGTGGTTGCGATAGGCCGTGGTGTGACGGTGGTTGTCCGTATGCACTTCTTCCACGGCGTAACCGTTGGCCTCAAGGCGCTTCTTCACATCATCAGTGAGTTTGCGGCCAATGTTGAAGTTCCATTCCTTGATGGCCTGGGTCAGTTGCAGGGTCCGGCTGGCGGTGTCCGCCTGGCGTCCCGCAGCCGTCACGGTCGTACCGACGATACGGCCCGGCAGAGTGATACCGGGGGTATCCGGACCAGGGTAACGATAGATGCGCACGTCATACACGGCTGGCTCATCGACCGTGAACAATGCGACGCGCTGATGCACCCCCTTCAAGACCTTTTGCTGTGGCACCTCGTAGCTGACGTTCGCCTTGTCGGACGCACAACCGGCCAAGGCTAGCGCACAGGCCACGAGCAAACCCTTCATCATCCTTCGCGTCATTGCGGACATCTCCTTCATACCCATCATGGTGCTGACCCCCGAATCCCTGGGGCGTGTTATGTGCGCCGGCATGGGAAGAGACCCGCGGCGCCGACGCCGTTTCACTTCGTTTTTGTACAATCCCTTGCCCGCATTCCCACCCGGGTAGCGAATGTCGACCGCAGAGCCTGCGCTCAGCAACCGTGTTGATTACCACTATAGACTGCTTTTGCGCATCTCGTCGTCCGAATCGAGTTCGTCCTCAACGCAACGCTTGAGTCTCAAGAGTTGCTGGCGGGCGCCGCGCTCCAGCATCCAGCCCAGCGCCCGCTCCATGCGCGCCACGGTGCTATCGAGCGCCCGCAAGTGCAAAGCGTAGCGCAGATGGGTCCCCGGGGTACATGCGCCGAGCCGATAAGCGATGCACATCTCGAAGCGTCGGTGGGTCAGAACGACTTCCAGGGCAGTGGGGGGTTCCCGCCGGATGACTTCGCCGTCATAGGTGACCGTCCGACCCATCTCGCGCATGCGCTGTCGAAACCGCGTACCCACGGCCGGCGCCGCGACGGGCGCGAGAGACTCCGAATGCTCCAGTCCCTGCACCCACTGCTGCATCCGGGCCGGTTCCTCCAGCCACGGGAAGACGCGTTCGGCTGGCGCGTCGATGTCGATCTCACAGGCAAATTCCACGGCCCCTCCACAGATGATCGAGAGGCGCCATTCTAGGCCATGCGCCAATGGGGCGCCGATCGCCCTAGCAAGCTGAACAGTTCAGCATTGGCGGGGGCATACAGCCTGGCCAGAGCGGCAAGAGTGTGCGCCGACGCCTCCGGCCGGTAAGGCTTGGCCAAACGGCGATCGATGGCGCGGATGGGCCGGTCCAGCCACGGCAATGCGTAGGACAGCGCCAAGGCTCGACGGCTGAACCCCAGGTCGTTGATTCGCTGCGAGTGATCCGGAAAATCGACATCCGTCGCGACGCCCAGGAAACGGCACACCCGTTGCAGGGTGCCCAGCGGGTCATCACGCAGGTCGTCCTCGTAGAACAGGACGCACATCCGTTCGGCGCCGAACAAGCCGAGATAGCGTCGCAGGTTGCGGGCATAGAAACCCTGCGCCAGCACGCCGTGAGGCTTGGCCAGCGCCATCGCGTCGCCGACCAGCAGGGCATCCAGCGGCGTCGACGGATGCACCCGGCCGGTCTGCAACAGATGGCGCGCCGCCGATACGGCGCGCGCGACCGGATCGCGCAGCACACAGATCAGCCGCAGGTCGGGGTAGGCCGCATGAATGCGCTCGGCGATCCCCGGCGTATGATCCTCGGCGCCGCCTTCATCGCTCCATAGATAGTCCGGTGTCTTCTCCCCGATGCAGGCGGCCCCGGGCGGCGGTGCAAACTGCGCTTCATACCAGAACAAGCCCCGCGCGAAGCGCGCCGACTTGTCGAAAAAGTGCAGTTCATTCGGCGGAAGATACACCTGGGGGTGCTGCGCCAGATTATGCGCCAGCCAACTCGTGCCGGCCTTCTGCGCGCCGATGATGAGGAAATCGGGTTGCGGCACTTAGTCGCCTTCGAAGATCCAGCCGTGCATCACCAAGGCCTCGCCATCGCGCAGCGCCATCTCATAACGCTCGAGCGAGTCTTCGTCCAACAGGTAGTCGCCGCGCCGGGCGAGTGTGGGTTCAGAGCAGGACGTCACCGCCCAGCCTTCCGCATGCACCCGCTCCATGGCCAGCGCGCAGGCGGCCTCGGGGGTCGGCTGCCGGATCCAGCAATGGACGTAGCCGCCGCCGAGCGGGGAGCCATCCACGACGGCGGAGCGCACCTCGAGGACGAAATAGAAGATCGACGTGTCCATGCCCCTTCCTCACGTCGGCAGCCGAAGCAGGATTCGCCGCAGCGCATTCAGGTCACACCGCTAGCGCCGACATTGCCATCATGCCAACGGGAAGGCAGTCTATCCCAACCGCGAGCGGATGGGCATTGCGATCGCAACCCATGCGGGCTATGGCTGCGAAAGGATGATCGTACCTGGACCAATGCCTCCGATGAAAGAAACGCTACGCGCGCCTGGACCGACCCGTGCATCCGGCATCGCGGCCCGAACCGATTCAAGGGGCTGCCGGCGCATCCACCGCGCACGACTGTTGAGCTTCTTGATCCTCGTGACGACCATCGCCGCAACCAGCGCGGCAGCGCCACCACCAGGCCTTTGGAGCGCCCCGGTGGTCGATCGATACGTGGCCGATCGAGACGGCCTACCGATCTGGTTCGATGAAGCGGGCACTCCGCGTCCAGCCCTGTTTCAGCTGGTAGAGTTCCTGCGGACGCTCGACACACATGGCCTGGACGCCACCGACTACCACCTCGACCATCTGGAGGGTGTTCTGCGCAAAGGGAATGCACAACCCGCACCTGAATCGGTTCGCAAAGAAATCGATCGACTCGCAACAGACGCTTTCATGACCCTGTGCGTGCATCTGGGCAGCGGACGAGCCCACCCCAGTGTGGCGGGATTCCCCGTCGCGTCGATCGACGCCCTGCCGGCGCTGGCGGCGCGACTCGAAGCGTCGATCCTTACCGGCCAGGTGGCCCAGGCACTGGCTCCGCAGCCTATTGATCCCGGCGCTTATGCCCGGCTCCAGAGGGCCCTTCACCAGCTTCGGCAAGCGAAGGACTTTCCGGCTATGCCCGCGGGGCCGACCCTGCGCCCCGGCGAGCGGGATCCGCGGGTCATTTCGCTGCGCCGCGCGCTAGAGGCGTGGGAGCGCATCGTTGCGCCCGAGTCATTGGAGGCCGCAACGGCGATCGACGCGCAGTATGATGTCTACGACGCCGCGCTGGTCAAACGGGTACGCCGGTTTCAGGTGCTCACGGGACTCGACGCGGACGGGCACGTCGGACCGCAGACCGTGGCGACGCTCAACATCCCGAGAAAAACCCGCATCGATCAAATATTCGCCAATCTGGAGCGGCAGCGCTGGAGCACTGCTCAGACCGCCGACCGTCTGGTTCGGGTCAACATCCCCGGCTTTACGCTCGCGGCGCTACGGAACGGAAAGACCGTATGGGAGACCCGCGTCGTCGTCGGACGGCAGTATCGGCCCACGCCCCTGCTACGGGGCAGAATCGACACGGTGATCTTCAACCCCACCTGGACCGCCCCCCGGCGACTCGTCCAGGAGGACCTTCTCCCGAAGATCATGGCTGACCCAACTTATCCAGAGAAAGTCGGGATGACTCTGTCGATGCGCGGCGCTGAAGGTCCTGTCACGCTCGATGGAGCGGCCGTCAAGACGCTGGTCGAATCGGGTCAGCCGCTCCCGGCGTTGCAGATCCGCCAAGCGCCCGGCCCACGCAACTCATTGGGTCGCGTCAAGTTCTTGTTTCCCAACCATGATCAGATCTACCTGCACGATACGCCGTCCAAACAGCTCTTCAATCGCGCCCGCCGCATGTATAGTTCAGGTTGCATTCGGGTGGAGCATCCGCTGTCGCTGGCGGAATTTCTCATGAACCGAGATGAGCAATGGCCGCGAGAACGCATGGAAGCGCTGATCGAAACAGGCAAGACGAAAACCATCCGCATTGATCCGGTGCCCATCGAGTTCGTCTACTGGACGGCATGGCCAGATGCGCAGACCGGCGAGCTGAATCTGCGCGAGGACATCTACGGCAATGACGAGACGCTGGCCCGCAAGCTGGCGCGAACCCCATGGAAGCAGCCATGACCAGAGCACTTTTCCTACGCGCAGCGCGCCATCTGATGGCCACGATGCTGTTCTGGGTAGCCGTTGTCAGCGCCGCAGGCATCGACGCGTTCGACGCCGGTCGGGCACGATTCACCACCGCCTTCGGCGAGACCGTGAATCCCTACCGGGAACTGGCAACCTTCGTCATGCCCGGCGAGGTCGTTCCCATCCAGGTCCTGGACGCAACGAATGGCCTGCGCCTGGCGGCACTGGCTGAAGGGGGCCGGCTCGATGCTGTGGAAACGCATTCATGGGTCTGGAAAGCACCGGTCACGCCAGGGCTCTATCGTCTGCGACTCAAGGGTTTGAACACGAATGACGTCATGCAATTCAACGTCTTCGTGATGCATCCGCGCAGCCGGGCGGCCGACGGCACGCTGAACGGCTATCCGATCGGCCGCTATCCGGAAACGCCGTTGCGAAACATGGACAGCTACCGCCCCCCGCGGGGTTTCGTGGAAATCACGCCCGATCTGTTGGACATTCGGGTGTCGCCGCATTTTCGGATCGGGCAGTTTCTCTGCAAGCAGGAATCGGGGAGCACCAAGTATCTGGTGCTGCAAAGCAGTCTGGCGCTCAAGCTGGAAACCGTGCTCGAAGAGGTGAACACGAACGGCATCCGTGTCGACAGCCTCGCCATCATGAGCGGCTACCGCACGCCTGCCTACAATCGCCGCGTCGGCAACGAAACGACCTATAGCCGGCATCTATGGGGCGATGCGGCCGATGTCTTTATCGACCGTGACGGCGACGGGCACATGGACGATCTCAACCAAGATGGCCGCATCGACCAAAAGGACGCGGACTGGCTGGCCAACCTGATCGAAGGACTCGAAGAGACGCACACCCACCTCGTCGGCGGGCTGGGCCGATACAAGGGGAGCGCGCATCATGGACCCTTCGTTCACATCGATACGCGCGGCTTCAAGGTGCGCTGGTAAGTCGACGCCGTCCCGGAGGCCCCGTGATTCCACCAGATACGAATGACCCATCGCCGTCACCTGTCCCGGAGCATCGGCTCCGCCTGCGCAATCTGGCGCGCGAGGATTACGACGACATTCGTCGCCTGATGGACAGCATCTACGCGGACTTCGGCGGTGCTTGGCCGCGGGATAAATACTATTCCCAGATCGCAACCTTTCCCGAGGGTCAGATCTGCATCGAGGACAATGGCCGTGTGGTGGCGGCTGCCTTTGCAGTCATCGTCGACTACGACAAGTTCGGCGATCAGCACACCTATGACCAGATCACCGGCAACGCCTACCTCACCACCCATGATCCCGATGGAGACGTGCTCTACGGCGTCGATATCTTCGTCGATCCGGAGTACCGCGACATGCGCCTGGGCCGGCGGCTCTACCAGGCCCGCAAGGCGCTGTGCCGGCACCTCAATCTCCGGGCCATCATCGCCGGCGGCCGCATCCCGGGTTACGCAGCCTACTCTGATCGCATGTCCCCCCCGGAATACATCGAAAAAGTGCAGCATCGCGAGATCTATGATCCCATCCTGTCCTTCCAGTTGTCCAACGACTTTCGTGTCAAGCGGGTGCTGCGCAACTATCTTCCCGAGGATCAGGCCTCGCGCGGCTACGCAACGCTGCTCGAATGGATCAACATCTTCCACGAACCGCGGCCGCAGCCCGCCATCAACCAGCGCCGCGACCGTGTCCGGATCGGCGTCCTGCAATGGCAGATGCGCTGGATCGACTCGGTCGAAGAATTGATCCAGCAGATGGAATTCTTCGTCGATGCGCTGTCGGACTATCAGTCCGACTTTGCGCTGTTGCCCGAGTTCTTCAATGCGCCCCTGATGGGGCTGCTTCCGCCTGGATCCAGCATCTCCGGGATGCGCCACCTGGCCAGCTATACAGAGCGGTTGCGCGAGGAAACCTCGCGCCTGGCCGTGAGCTACAACATCAACATCATTGCAGGCAGCATGCCACTGTACGAGGACGGCGTGCTCTACAACGTCGCCTACCTGTGCCGGCGCGACGGCACCGTCGATGCCCAGTACAAGATCCACCCCACGCCTTATGAACAGCGCGCCTGGGTGATGCGGGGCGGCGATCAGTTGCGGGTTTTCGAGACCGACGCCGGCAAGATCGGCATTCTGATCTGCTATGACGTCGAGTTTCCCGAACTCGCAAGACTCCTCGCCGATCAACAGATGCAGATCCTATTCGTGCCCTTCTGGACCGACACCAAAAACGGCTACCTGCGGGTGAAACGCTGTGCCCAGGCCCGCGCCATCGAAAACGAATGCTATGTCGCTATCGCAGGCAGCGTCGGCAATCTGCCTCAGGTCGACAATCTCGACATCCAGTATGCCGAGTCCGCCGTGTTTTCCCCCAGTGATTTCGCCTTTCCCCACGATGCCATCATGGCCGAAAGCACGCCGAATACCGAAATGGCGCTGATCGTGGACGTCGACCTCACCAAGCTGGAAACCCTGCGCTACGAGGGCTCCGTGCAGAACTACCGCGATCGGAAGCGGCACCTTTATCGCATCGAATGGCTGGGGCGTTCCTGACGGCGCTGCTTAGAGCGCCATTTTCCTTGTCCGGCGAGCGACTACAGCTTCGTAGTGCGCATCCACTTCGGCCACTGCCGACACCGAGTAGCCCAGATGGTGAATGATGCCGTCGGTCAGGCCGTAATCCAGCTGTGCACTGTCAAGGGCTGTCCGTACGCCCACGCGTCCTGAATGACCGTCGTTTGGCACAGATTGCATGCCTGTTCGATCGCATTCAGTTCACATAGGGTATCGACTCGTCCCCCTTGTCGGCAGCTGCTTCGAGCGCGTGCTGAAGCTTCTGCTTGACATCGTGGATGCACGTAACCAGTTATCCACCAGCCCGAGGCGCGCATTCTCCAGCGCCGCTCGCACACCGACGCAGCCGTAGCGGCCGACCACCAGCACGTTCCGGACCTTCAGGGCCTCCACCGCGAACTGACGACGGTCAGAAAATTGATGGTCCCCATGAGCCACGACATTCGCCACATTACGGTGGACGAACACCTCCATCGGCATGAGTCCGATGATCTCATTAGGGCCTGTTAACACTAACATTCTTTATTTGAGTACGATTCGGGCATGGACGGGCATGGAGATTACCCCAGCCCAATACGAGCAAATCGCGAGCTGCCTGCCTCGCCAGAGAGGCCATGTCAGCCTATCCAACCTGCAGGTT
>DATLZY010000072.1:0-15065 GCA_035573755.1 Candidatus Acidiferrales bacterium | reverse complement strand
GAAATCCGCCCGGATTCCGCAAAAAAGGCGGTAAAACAGCCTGGCAACGGGTGATATCGGCCCCCAGCCCGGGCTGAACGGCGTTGATTCGACGCGATAATGCCGAACATCGACTGTTCAGGTATGGGTTGGGGAGGTTGACCATGGCTTTTTCAACGGCCTGCTAAACCCCGCCCCTACTAAAAGCGGGGGGGGGTGTCGATGTGACCATCTGCGACGTTGCGTCGACGATTCCGGATCGTTGTTGGATTCTCAGATAAGCCGTTGTTTTTATAGGATGCGGACGCGGACGAAGCCCGCCGGACTCCAGCGCCAGGCGCGCAGCCGAGGCCGTCCACTGGACAGCCCGACGATCAGGCACAGCGCTTTGGGATACGACCACTCGCTGAGATCACGCGCCGATGGGGTGGGCGGTCCCGCGGGGTGGGAGTGATAGATCGCGGCCAGTGTTTCGCCGTGCAGGCGCATGGCGCGAAAAGCGGCGATTTGGGCGGCTGGATCCATGTGATAGCGCCGGTGCGCATCGGGCGCGATGTTGGCGATGGGGTAATGTGTGACCGCCACGCCGTCCCGGGCGCCGATCAGTCCGCAGACCTCGCGCGTGGGTTGGGCAGCCGCCTCGGCGCGCAGCCGATGGCACAGCGCGCGGCTGAAGTGGACCGGCGAGGGGTGCGCTGGGTTCACGCGCAGACCGGACAGCCGGGATCGCGTTTCAAGCGCAGGGTGCGCCATTCATGGGCGAGGCCGTCGAAGACGAGCAGGCGGCCGACGAGCGGCCGGCCGATGCCGGTGAGCACCTTGATCGTCTCCAGCGCCTGCAGGCTGCCCAGGGCGCCGACGATGGGCGGCAGGACGCCGTTCAGCGCGCAGGTTTCGGCCTGTTCGGCGCTGTCGCGGTACAGGCAGCGATAGCAGGGACTGGCCGCATCGCGCGGATCGAACACCGAGAGCTGGCCTTCGAAGCGGATCGCTGCGGCGCTGATGAGGGGGATGCCGAGCTCACGGCTCACCGCGTTGACGGCGAAGCGGGTGGCGAAGTTGTCCGAGCCGTCGACCACGGCGTCGCAGCCGGCGAGTGCGCCGCTCAGTGTGTCGGCGTCGAGGCGTGTGGCCAGCGGCGTGATGCGCACCTCGGGGTTGAGCTGTTCCAGCCGCGCGCGCGCCGAGTCCACCTTGGGCCGGCCAACATCCGCGGTGGTGTGCAGCAACTGGCGGTGCAGGTTGCTCAGCTCGACGGTGTCGGCATCGGCGATGATCAGCTCCCCCACGCCGCTCGCCGCGAGATAGGGCGCAGAGCCCGATCCCAGCCCGCCGGCGCCGACGACGAGCACCCGGCTTGCGGCCAGACGTTCCTGCCCGGCCAAACCCAGCTCGGGCAGGCGCAGCTGGCGGCTGTAGCGGATCAGGGCGTCGCGGTGCAGGGTCATGTCTTGTTCTCTTGTTCGTGCTCGTGCCGGCCGAGGGCCACGCGGTCATGGCCGGCGAAGTCCTGATGGCCAGAGACCGCCCGATAGCCTGCTGCGCTGAGCAATTCCCGCACGGCCGGCCCCTGGTCCCAGCCATGCTCGAGGACCAGCCACCCACCCGGCATCAGGATTTCCCGGCTAGTCTCGATGATGCACGCCAGATCTTCGAGCCCGGTGGGGCCGGCGATCAATGCGCTGCGCGGTTCGTGGCGCAATGCGGGCAGATGCGGATCGGTGTCCGCAAGGTAGGGGGGGTTGGCGACGATCAGCCCGAAGGCGCCCGGCGCCAGCGGCGCGCACCAATCGCCCGCGATGAATCGCATCCGCTCGATCAGTCCCAGCCGGCGCGCGTTGGACTCGGCGACGGCAAGGGCCATGGCGCTCCGGTCCACCGCATAGACTTGCCAGTCCGGTCGTGCGGTGGCCAGCGCCAGGGCGATGGCGCCGCTGCCGGTGCCGAGGTCGGCCACCCGCGGCGCCGGGATCGCCAGGTTGAGCGCGATCTCGACCAGAAGCTCGGTCTCCGGGCGCGGAATCAGGGTATCGGGGGTGACGGTCAGCGTCAGGTCATGAAAGCCGGCCTCGCCCAGAATATAGGCCACCGGCTCGCCGCCCAGCCGTCGCTCGGTGAGCTGAGTCAGGTGCTCGCGCTGCGGCGGCGTCAGCGCCGTCTCGCCGTGCGACCACAGCCGGCTGCGCGACCAGCCCAGCACATGGGCGAGCAGCCATTCAGCCTCCTGTGCCGCGGCCTGCGCGCTGCCTGCCGGCCCGGTGAGTGTCTCACGCAACAGGCGCAGCGCCTTGCGCGCCGGCAGCGGATCAGGCACCGAGCGCAGCAAGTTGCTGGACCTGATGGGCGTCCTGCAGGGCATCGAGCACCTCGTCGAGATCGCCGTCCACGATCGCCTCGAGCCGGTAGAGCGTGAGGTTGATGCGATGATCGGTGAGACGGCCCTGTGGGAAATTGTAGGTCCGGATGCGTTCGGAACGATCGCCGCTGCCGACCAGTGCGCGGCGCTGCTCGGCGGTCTGCTGCTGTTGGCTGTCGCGCGCCTGGGCCAGCAGGCGCGCTTTCAGCAGCGAGAGCGCCTTGGCGCGGTTCTTGTGCTGCGAGCGTTCGTCCTGGCATTCCACCACGATGCCACTCGGCAGGTGGGTGATGCGCACGGCCGAATCGGTCTTGTTGATGTGTTGCCCGCCAGCGCCCGAGGCACGGTAGGTATCGATGCGCAGGTCCGCTGGATTCACGTCGATGTCGGCGACTTCTTCGACTTCGGGCAGCACGGCTACGGTGCAGGCCGAGGTGTGGATGCGGCCTTGCGATTCGGTGGCGGGGACACGTTGCACGCGATGGGCGCCGGACTCGAACTTGAGGCGCGAATAGACACCCTCACCGATGAGTCGGGCGATGATTTCCTTGAAGCCGCCGTGCTCGCCCTCGTTCTGGCTGATGATCTCCACCTGCCAGCCGCGGCGCTCGGCGTAACGGCTGTACATGCGGAACAGATCGCCGGCGAAGATCGCTGCTTCGTCGCCGCCGGTGCCGGCGCGGATTTCCAGAAACACGTTGCTGGCATCGAAGGGATCGGGCGGCAGCAGCAGGCGCTGGAGGTGGTGTTTGAGGTGGGCGAGTTCCTGTTGCGCTGCCTCGACCTCCTCACCGGCCAAGGCCCGCAGTTCAGGGTCACTGTCCTGGGCGAGCGCTTCGGCTTCGGCCAAGCGGGTTTCAGCAGCCTCGCAGGCATGGAAGGTCGCGACCAGATCTTCCAGGCGCGCGTACTCGCGGCCGAGGGCGCGCAGGCGCGTCGCATCGTTAAGCACTGCGGGTTCGCTGAGCAGTGCTGAGACTTCGCGATGGCGATCGCGCAACCGCTCCAGTTCAGCGGCAAGGCCGGGGGTGATGTTCATGGCGCCGGTTCATCCAAATCGAACAGGTGCCGGGCATCGTCGATGAGCTCCTGTCGGGACTCGTGGATGGCCTCGCGCAGGCGCTGGGTCGGCGTGTGCAGGAGGCGATTGGTGAGCGCGCGGGAAAAGTCTTCCAGTACCGCGATTGGCTCCTCGCCACGTGCGAGACGTTCCTGTGCTTGCAGGAGCGCGGCGCGGCGCGTCTGCTCGCTGCGTTCGCGCAATTGCTTGAGTGATCGGCAATGATCGCGATGGCTCAACCACTGGGTGAAGCGCGCCGTTTCCTCCTCGATGATGGTCTCGGCCAGCAGGGCTTGTTCGGAGCGGATCTTGCGATTGTGCCGGCTCTCGGCGGTAAGATCGTCGAGGGTGTAGAGAAAAACATCGTCCAGACGGGCGATCTCGGGGTCGATGTCGCGCGGCATGCCCAGATCGATCATGAGCATGGGGCGATGCTTGCGCCGTCGCAGTGCCTGACGCACCGCCGGCAGGTGGACGAGCGGATCCGGACTGCCGGTGCAGGCGATCAGGATATCCGCCTCGGCCAGGTGGGCTTCCAGATCGGTCAGGCCGATGCCGAATCCCTGGACACTTTGGGCCAGCGAGACGGCGCGGCCGACGTCGCGGTTGGCGATGATAATGCGTCCGATGCCCTGGGTGTGCAGGTGGCGGGTGCACAGGCCGATCATCTGGCCGGCGCCCACCATGAGCGCGGTGTGTTCGCGAAAGTTGCTGAAGATGCGCCGCGCGAGGTCGGTTGCGATCGAGGCGACCGATACCGGCTGCGCGCCGATGAGTGTGTCGGTGCGGACCCGTTTGGCCGTGGAGAAGCTGCAAGCGAACAGCCGATTCAGCCCGTGGCCGACATGGCCGTTTTCAAACGCGAGGGCATAGGCCTGCTTGAGCTGCCCTAGGATCTGGGCCTCGCCGACCACCATGGAGTCCAGTCCGGCCGCGACACGCAGCAGGTGGCGCACCACGGCATCGCCCGTCAGCCGATATAGGCAGGTTTCGAGTTCGGCGCGCGGCATGTGCCGATCGCGGCTCAGCCAGTCGATGACGGCTTCGTCATCGGCCGCCCTGAAGTAGATTTCGGTGCGGTTGCAGGTGGACAGGAGCACCATTTCCTCGGCTGCCGTCTCCCGGCGGGCGTCGGCCAGCGCTCGCGCCACATCGCCTACGGCATAGGCGATGCGCTCCCGCACCGGTACTGCGGCGGTGGTGTGATTGAGTCCGACGCTGAACAGGGGCATTGCGGGGCGCGAGGCGAACGAGAGCTGCGATTCTGCGTCAAACGGTCATCGCAAGACAAGAATGGGTCGGTGGCGCTGCTTTGGGGCAGCACGCTATATTCCTTCGCCTTGTTGATGTGGACCGGTATGAGGCGGCCTTTCGCGTGAACATCTCTGGCTGGCCCCGCTACGCGGGATTTGCGTTGTTATCGTTGCTGTGCGCTTGCGCGCCCGGTACGCAGTTTCGGGATCGATCTCCTGCGGTCAGCCTGCGCCCGGTGTCCGATCTAGCCGAGCAGAGCCCAACCTACTGGGCGCTGGCGGGTGAGCGCTTGCTGCGCGAGAACAACCCGGCCGAGGCCGCACGCGCCTATGCTCGGGCGGCGGCGCTCACAGACGAAGTGGGCTTGCTCCAGCGAGGCGCCCAGGCCGCGCTGGCGGCGGGTGATTTGCCGCTGGCGGCCGAGCTCGCCGATCGCTGGCACCAACAGGATCCGGCGGCTCTGCCTCCTCTCCAGATCCAGTTCGCCGCAGCGCTGAACGCCGGTGATCTTGCCACAGCCGGCGGGGTACTGGCGCAACTGGTGGCGGCGCAACCGGACGGCGAGGCCGAAGCCCTGCTGGATCTGCCTGCCGTGCTGGCCGAGGAAGTGCGCGACCGGCCGGAACGGCTCGCGCTGCTCGATGCCCTGGCGCGGCAATATGCTGGCTGGGCCGAGTTCCACTACGCCGACGCCCGGCTCGCCCTGCTCGCTGGCGATGTGGATCGGGCCCAGCGTTCGATCGCGCGTGCGCGCGAGCTGGCGCCGAGCTGGTATCAGGCACAAGCCCTTGCCGCTCAGATCCAGATTCGCCAGGGCAACACCGAGACCGGGTTGGCGCAACTGCGCGCCGTGGTCCGCAAGCATGGCGAAGACCAGGCGCTGCGACTCGACGAGGCGCGCGTGCTGTTGCAATTGGGTCGACTTGAGGAGGCGACACAGTCGTTCGAGGCGATCCTGAAAACCAAGCCGGACCAACCGGAGGCGCTGTACGCGCTGGGCCTGCTGAAGATGCAGGAAGGCAAGGACGACGCGGCCTTCGACTACCTGTCGCGTCTGGCCGCAAGCGGCAATCGGTCCATGGACGCCTACTATTATCTTGGGATTCTCGAGCGTCGTCGTGGACGCCTACAGAATGCGCTGCAGTGGTTTTCGCAGGTGAGTGCTGGCAGTCACGTGGTCCAGGCGCAATTGTTGATCGCAGAAACCCTCGGCGACCTGGGTCGCATGGAGGCTGGGCGGACCCATCTGGCGCAGTTGCGCGAGCGCAACCCGAGCCTCGCGCCGGCTCTGTATCAAGGGGAGGGTGAGTGGCTGTACCGGGCCGGGGTTGCCGATCAGTCGGCGGCCATTTTCACCGAAGCGCTGAACCGCTACCCCGACAACCGCGACTTTCGGTATTGGCGCTCGCTTGCGGCGGAACAGGCCGGTAATCTGGATCTGGCCGAGGCCGATCTGCGCGCGCTGATCGCGAGCAAACCCGACGACGCACTGGTCCTCAACGCCTTGGGCTACTTTCTGGCGGTCCACACCGATCGGCTGCAGGAGGCCGAAGACCTCGTCCGCCGCGCGCTCGCGAGCGATCCGGACAACCCCGCCATCTTGGACAGCCTGGGTTGGGTGTATTTCCGGCAAGGCGATCTGGAGGCGGCGGATCGCTATCTCGTTCAGGCCTATGAGCGGCTGAATGATCCCGAGGTGGCGGCCCATCTGGGCGAATTACGCTGGCGCCAGGGGCGTCGCGGCGAAGCACGGGAGATCTGGCGGAAGGCGCGTGAAGCCTTTGCCGATCATCCGGTCCTCAGGAAAACCTTGCGACGCTACGGTGAAGAATGAACACCGCTGGTGCGGTACGGCTGGCGCTGGGCGCGGCCGCGATGCTGATCGCCGGATGTGCGCCGCTTGCGCCCCGGAAACCACCCGCGCCGCCGCTTGCTGACGCCGCGAGCCATGCCTTGGTCTGCGTGCAGGACTGGGCGTTGCAGGGACGGGTGGCATTTCGCGTCCCGGATCAGTCGGGTAGCTTTCGCCTGCGCTGGGAGCAGCACGGCGCGACCTACCGGCTGAATGCCGAGGGACCGCTCGGCACTGGCGGCGCGCGCGTCGAGGGCGACGCTGGAAATGTGGTGGTTGAGTCGCGTGGCGAACGGCGTGAATATCAGGCCGCGCCCGAAGCGGTACTGGCATCCATGCTCGGCTATCCCTTGCCGGTGCGCTCGCTGCGTTATTGGGCGCTGGGCGTGCCCGATCCCACGGCGGGCCCAGCGCAATGGCGCGTCCAGTCCGATCAGCGCGTGCTCGAGCAGGCGGGCTGGACGGTGCGGTATGAGACCATGGATCATGCGGCCGGAGCGATTCCCTTGCCTGCCCGGCTGCGCCTGGAGCGTGAAGGCAGCTGGGCGCGTTTGCTGGTCGAGCGCTGGGATCTCGATCCGGCCCAGCTCTGTCGCGAGCCGCTGTGATGAGCGTGACGTCCTGGCCCGCGCCGGCCAAGCTGAACCTGTTTCTGCATGTGTTGGGCCGCCGGGCGGACGGCTATCATGAGTTGCAGACACTGTTCCAGTTCGTCGATTTCGCCGATGATGTGCTGCTCGAGCCCACTGCGGATGGCGCGATCCAGCTTCTGGAAGGTGCAGCCGGTGTCGCGGCTGGCCAGGATCTCGCCGAACGCGCGGCGCGCCTGCTGCAATCGCATACCCGAGTTCGAGCCGGCGCAAGGATTGCCGTGCGCAAACGCATTCCGCAGGGGGCCGGCCTGGGCGGCGGGAGTTCCGATGCCGCGACCGTGCTGGTCGCGCTCAACCATCTCTGGCGGACGGGACTCTCTCTGGATGATCTGGCCCAACTGGGTTTGACGCTGGGCGCGGATGTGCCGGTCTTCGTACGGGGGCAGGCGGCGTGGGCCGAAGGGGTCGGTGAACGTCTCGTTCCGGTGGACATCCCCGAGCCGTGGTATGTGATCACTTGGCCCAATGTGCTCGTTTCGACCGCGCGGGTGTTTGAAGCATCTGATTTGACAAGAAACACCCCGCGGATGAAAATGGCCGACTTTCTCGCAGGGGTGGGGCGCAACGATTGCGAGCCCGTCGTGCGCCGGCTGTACCCGGCGGTTGCGCAGATGATGGACTGGCTTGGGCGCCATGCGCCTGCCCGTCTCACGGGGACCGGCGGCGCAGCTTTTGCTATCTTCGAGCAAGCCGAGCCGGCCTACGCACTGTTGTGCCAGCGGCCGGCAGGTTGCTCCGGAGTAGTCGTGCGTGGACGCAACCGTTCGCCTTTGCATGAGATGCTTGCTGCGGCAAGCACCGGATGAGCAAAACCGGTTTGATGGAGTTTACTGGGGCGTAGCCAAGCGGTAAGGCACGGGGTTTTGATCCCCGCATTCCTAGGTTCGAATCCTAGCGCCCCAGCCAATTGTCATGATTCGTCGCACCTGGGCGGACGGATCGCTGCCCCATATGGGAATGACGATGACATTCGAAGGGCAAGGCACTGGCTTCGACGGCGCCAAATTCATGGTCTTCTCGGGCACGGCGAACCGGCCCTTGGCGCAGGCCATCGCCAACCATCTCATGGTGCCGCTCGGTAAGGCCGCTGTCGGGCGATTCAGCGACGGCGAGGTCACGGTCGAGATCGAGGACAACGTTCGCGGCCGCGACATCTTCCTCATCCAGACCACTAGCGCGCCCACCAATGATCATGTGATGGAAATGCTCATCATGACCGATGCGCTGCGCCGCGCGTCGGCCCGCAAGGTGATCGCGGTGGTCCCCTATTTCGGCTACGCGCGCCAGGATCGGCGCGTGCGCTCGGCCCGGGTGCCCATCACCGCCAAGCTGGTCGCCAACATGATGGTCTCGGCGGGCATTCGGCATCTGCTCACGGTCGATCTGCATGCCGACCAGATCCAGGGCTTTTTCGACATTCCGGTCGACAACGTCTACGCCTCGCCGATTCTGCTGGGCGACATCTGGCAGCAGCGCCAAGACCGCAAGCTGATCGTGGTGTCCCCGGACGTCGGCGGCGTGGTGCGCGCCCGCGCGATCGCCAAGCGGCTCGATGATACGGATCTGGCTATCATCGACAAGCGCCGCGCACGCGCCAATGAATCCCAGGTCATGCACATCATCGGCAATGTGCAGGACAAGTTCTGCGTGCTGGTCGACGACATCGTCGACACCGCCGGCACGTTGTGTCAGGCTGCGGCCGCGCTGAAGCAGCAGGGTGCAGCTCAGGTCGTCGCCTATGCGACGCACGCGGTGCTTTCGGGCCCTGCGATCGAGCGCATCGAATCTTCGGTGCTGGATGAATTGGTAGTAACCGATACCATCCCGCTCACGGCTGCAGCGGCTCGCTGCGCCAAGATCCGGCAGGTGAGCGTGGCCCAGGTGCTGGCCGAGACGATCCGTCGCATCGCGAGCGATGAATCGGTGAGCTCGCTCTACATCGATTGACGATACGAGGCGGCCCGTGCGGCCGTCTTTTGGCGCCCGCCATGGTCGCGCGGCGGGCAGATTGACCGCAAGGTCTTTTGGAGTAACGGAAATGAGTGTCGAAACGTTCAAAGTGACGGCCACGAGCCGGTCGGACGCGGGGAAAGGTGCGAGCCGCCGCCTGCGTCGGCAAGGTCGCGTGCCGGGTATCGTCTATGGTGGCGATCAGCCACCCCAGGCGATCAGCCTCAGCAACAACGAGATGATGAAGCATCTGGAGCACGAGGCGTTCTATTCGCACGTGCTGGAACTGGAAGTCGACGGCGTGGCGCAGAGTGTCATCCTGAAAGCGTTGCAGCGCCACGTGTACCGCGCCGGCGTCCTGCTGCACGTCGATTTTCAGCGCGTTGTGGCTGATCAGGCGCTGCACGTGCATGTGCCGGTGCATTTCGTCGGCGAAGAGCGCTCCGTGGGGGCCAAGCGTGGCGGGGTGATTTCGCATCTGCTCAATGAAGTCGAAGTTATCTGCCTGCCCAAGGACCTGCCCGAATTCATCGAGGTGGACGTCAGCGGCCTGGACATTGGCGAGAGCCTGCATCTTTCCGACCTGAAGCTGCCCGCAGCGATCCGGCTGGCATCGCTCGCCCATGGCGAGTCCGGTGATCTGGCCGTTGTGACGGTGGTGCCGCCGAAGATCGAGCCGACCGAAACACCCGAAGCAGGTTGAGCATGGGGCGGGGTTCGGCAGCGAGTTCCCCGCCGCCTCCCCAGGCCGTCATCGGGTTGGGCAATCCGGGCGCCGAGTACGACCAGACGCGGCACAACGCCGGTTTCTGGTGGGTGGACGTGCTGGCCGATCAGGCTGGCGTTCGGCTCAGGCCCGATGCGCGACTGAAAGGTGAGCTGGGCCGGCTGGAGATGGGCGGCACATCGGTCTGGCTGTTCAAGCCCAGCACCTTCATGAATCACAGCGGCCAGGCGGTCGAGGCGTTCGCCTCCTATTACCGTCTCGAGCCTGCCTCCTTGCTCGTTGCCCACGACGATCTGGATCTGCCGGTCGGGACGGTGCGCCTGAAGCAGGGCGGCGGCCACGGCGGCCACAATGGCCTGCGCGACATCATGGCGCGGCTGGGGGGCGATTTCACGCGGCTGCGCATTGGTATCGGACACCCCGGACATCGTGACCAGGTGGTGGGTTATGTCCTGCATCCTCCAGGTCGTGAAGATCGCCGGCTGATTGATGAGGCGCTGATGCGGGCCACATCCGTTCTTCCGGACATGCTGAGCGGCCGCATGGCGTGGGCGATGCAGACGCTCAACACCGCCGCCTACACATCCACGCCGCATCCTTGAGGCAAAGAGACCATGGGAATCCAATGCGGTATCGTCGGTCTGCCCAACGTCGGCAAATCGACGCTGTTCAATGCACTGACGCGCGCGGCGATCGCGGCGGAGAACTATCCGTTCTGCACTATCGACCCCAATGTCGGCGTCGTGCCAGTCCCAGATCCCCGGCTGACCGCGCTGGCGGAGATCGTGCACCCCGAGCGCATCCTGCCTACCCACGTCGAGTTCGTGGACATCGCCGGGCTGGTCGCGGGCGCTGCCAAGGGCGAAGGGCTGGGTAACCAGTTCCTGGCGCATATCCGCGAAACCGATGCCATCGCCCATGTGGTGCGCTGCTTCGATGATCCCAATGTCATCCATGTCGCTGGCCGGGTGGATCCTTTGTCCGATGTCGAGGTGATCCAGACCGAACTGGCCTTGGCCGATCTCGCCACCGTCGAAAAGGCCCTCAACCGGCTGGAGCGCAAGGCCAAGAGCGGTGATGCGGCAGCCAAGGCCGATGTGGCGCTGCTGCAGGAAGTATCCCAGTTGCTCGATCAGGGGCGGGCGGCCCGCGTCCGGGTGACCGACGAGCATGCGCATGACTTGCTGTTGCGGGAACTGCACCTGATCACAGCCAAGCCTTTGATGTATGTTGCCAACGTGGATGAGTCGGGTGGTGGCACGCATCTGGAAGCCTTGCAGCGCATGGCGGCGGCTGAAGGTGCGCAGGTGGTCCCGATCTGTGCGGCCATCGAGGCCGAGATCGCGCAACTGGATGAGGCCGACCGGGCGGTGTTTCTGGATGATCTGGGCATGACCGAGGCGGGGCTTGATCGGGTCATCCGCGCCGCATACGACTTGCTGCGCCTGCAAACTTTTTTCACGGCTGGGGTCAAAGAGGTGCGGGCGTGGACGGTGCGTGTTGGCGCGACAGCGCCCCAAGCGGCTGGTGTGATCCACACCGACTTCGAGCGTGGGTTCATCCGCGCCGAGGTCATCGCTTACGACGATTTCGTTGCATACAAAGGCGAGGTGGGTGCGAAGGAAGCCGGCAAGTGGCGTCTGGAAGGCAGGGATTACATTTTGCGGGAAGGCGATGTGGTCCATTTCCGCTTCAACGTGTAAGGCTTTTTTGAACAGCAGGTAGACGAGGGTCCGCTCATGGATCAAGCAGGCGCAGAATCGATCACTCCTCCGGCAGCCACGCCGCTCCTGTTTACCGATGCTGCGGCGCAGAAGGTGCGTCAGCTCTTGGAGGAAGAACAAAACCCCGACCTGAAGTTGCGGGTTTTTGTGTCCGGCGGGGGCTGCTCAGGTTTTCAATACGGCTTCACTTTCGATGAAACCGAACAGGAAGGCGACGTGCGGGTCGTCAAGGATGGCGTCGTGCTGTTGGTCGATGCCACCAGCATCCATTACCTGCAGGGCGCTGAGATCGATTATGCCGAGGGGTTGGAGGGGGAGCGTTTCGTGATCCGCAATCCCAACGCCACCACCACCTGCGGGTGTGGTTCCTCTTTTTCAGTATAAGGCGCCGTCCGCCGACGAGGCGGCCCGGCCTTTCGGCGGTTTCTCTTTACCCAGGCAGGAATATGGATCCCAACACGGCTGGTCGGCGCGCGCCGGTCACCGTTGGGACATTGCCGGGCTCGCCGCGTAATGTTCGATGAGCCAGCCATGCGAATGCGGCGGCTTCGACCCATTCTGGTTCCCAACCATGATCGGCAGTCGTTTGTACCGGCACGGGTGCCATCCGATGCGCCAGGCGTTCCATGACGAACGCATTGCGCGCTCCGCCTCCACATACCAGAATCCGCTGCGGCTCATGAGCGCTCTTCTCCAAAGCGGACGCGATTGATTCGACGGTCAGTTCCACTAGAGTCCGTTGGATGTCGGCAGGCGCGGCAGACTCGCCGAATGCAGTAAGCCGCTGCTGAAGCCAGACCAGATTGAAGTGGTCCAGCCCCGTACTCTTTGGTGGTCGTGTAGCGAAATAAGGGTCTCGCAGCATCTCGACCAGGAGGTTCGGTAACAGTCGGCCCGCTCGCGCCCAAGTGCCGGCCGCGTCGTACAATCGCCCGTGATGTCGTTGGATCCAGCTATCCATCAGGCAATTTGCCGGCCCTGTGTCAAAGCCCGATATGACCTGTCCCGTTGTGTCCAGCAAGGTCAGATTGGCTATGCCGCCTAGGTTGAGGATTGCGCGTCTCTCATCCGGCGCGCTGAATTGCGCCGCATGAAACAGGGGCACGAGGGGCGCGCCTTCCCCGCCTAGCAGGATGTCGCGCATGCGCCAGTCGGCAATGGTCACAATGCCAGTTTCGAGCGCCACCCGTTGGGCGTTGGCCGTCTGCAATGAGTAGGGGTAGCGATGCCTTGGGCGATGGCGCAGAGTTTGGCCGTGCAGGCCGATGGCATGAATTGCCGCGGGGTGCAATCCAGCGCGCCTGATAAGGGTCAACGCCGCGCGGGCAAAGCAGGCGCCCAGCTGCAAGTCGAGTGTGAGGGACGCGTCCAATGTGCCACCACTGGAATGGCGCGATATGGCGCGGATTTGCCGTGCCAGACGGCCCGGGAGGGGCTCACGGTGGACGGCTTCCAGCATCGGTGTGCCGTCTTGGATATGAAGTAGCGCCGCATCGATGCCGTCAGCGCTGGTACCTGACATCAGGCCGATCAGACGCATTGCCGAACGCTGCGGCTTCAGTTGGTGGTACCCCCTGCGCGCGTTTGGGCCAGTTGCGCGGGCCGGGCTGATTCGAGGCTCGCCAGGAGCGGCGCAGCCTGCTCCTTGAACGCCCTCAGGTCGCCTCCGGTAAGGTTGTCAGCGAGAGCGGTATTGACCTTGAGCGGATCTCGGTGGACACCATCAACACGCAGTTCATAGTGCAGGTGGGGCCCCGTGGCGAGACCAGTCGACCCGACGTAGCCGATCGTTTGGCCAGCACGGACTGTTGCGCCGACCGTCACCCCTTTGGCAAAACCGCTCATATGCGCATAGAGCGTACTGTAATGTTTGCCGTGCGCAATTTCGACGACGTTGCCGTAGCCGCCCTTGCGGCCCTGGAAGATGACTTTCCCGTCACCGGCGGCTTTGATGGCAGTGCCCTCCGGCGCTGCATAGTCTACGCCCTTGTGTGCCCGGATCGTATTGAGGATGGGGTGCCGTCGTCCCAGATTGAATCCGGAACTGATGCGGATAAAATCGACCGGCGTACGCAGGAATGCCTTGCGCAGGCTGGTACCATCCGGCGCGTAGTAACGACCTTGATCGCCACTTCCGTATCGGATCGCCTTGTAGGTTTTGCCCTGGTTCGTGAACGCTGCCGCAAGTATCGGTCCTGAAACAACTTTTTCGCCATCCCTGAAGCCGGCTTCATACACCACGGTGAGTTCATCTCCCTCGCGCAGATCGAGCGCGAAATCGATTTCGTAGCCGAAGATTTCTGCGAACTGCAGTACCGCCGGATAGCTCAGCCCGGCTTCGGTTCCGGCCTGAATCAAGGAGCTTCGGACGATGCCCCGGGCCGTGACAAGCCGGCGTTCAACGGGGTGAGTGATGAGTTCGGACTTAAACTGCTCTCCGCTGCGCGTCAGGTGAAGCGTCTTTAGGGGATCGACGTCGCGGACCAGTTCGGCTATCCGGCCGCCATCGTCGATTCTGATGCGAAATTCGTCACCGGGGTGGATGTCGCGCAGATAATGTTTGTGGCTGCCAATCTGCGAGATCGCGTGGAGATCTTCGCGGGGTAGTTCGAACCGTTCAAAGATGCGTGAAAGCGAATCGCCTGCGGTGACAGTCAGCGAAATCCAATCGGGATCGACGAAAGGATCATCCGCTGGATTCAGGGCGAACGGTCGATCTTCCCGCAGCAGATCCGCAGGCGCGCCGGAATGGCGGGTATCGCCCAGGATGTCATCCAGGGTTTGTGCCGTGAGGCGGAGGATGCCTTCGGACTGTTCCTCGTCCATCACGATGGGAGCATCACCGACTCCCGGCTCGATCATCTGCCGCATCGCGGCCGCGTCGCCCATGTGCAGGGCGAAGCTCAATGACAGGATGGGGAGCGCAGCGCCGAAGACGAACCAGTGCAGGGGGCTGCTTTTGGGTGATGGAGGCTTTGCGGGGGGGCGGGCTTTATAATCGCGAGAAATGCGAGTGCCGAAATCCTTCATGCCTGCCTTTCCATCCTGCTCGCCGCTCGCCGAAACGAGCTGTCGCCCAACTGATCGGTGGAAGGTAACCTGTGCCGCTGGCGTGTGGCAAGTCAGCGAACGTCGGTCGACACCTTGTGCAGCGTGGGCTGAGGGGGGGCTTTGATGCTCGTGCCGGTGCCAAATCCTCTCATTTAACAGGCCGTTGAAAAAATCTCCCGCAAGCTGGTCAGCGACGGTTACGATGTGAGCTCCCGCAACCCAGACGCAAACGACACCCAAGATTCGAGGCACACAGAACGTTCAGGGGGCGATGTTCAGCACCATCAGCCTGGAAGAGGGGTTTTACCGAAACACCCGTTGCGCCAGCTGCGCGCAGTGGTCGATGCGCTGCTGGCGACGATGAACAGCGAGTTCGAAGCGGTGTACGCCCGCCGTGGCCGCCCCTCGGTGCCGCCCGAGATGTTGTTGCAAGCCTTGCTGCTGCAAATCCTGTTTTCC
>DATLZY010000071.1:0-18314 GCA_035573755.1 Candidatus Acidiferrales bacterium | reverse complement strand
GCACTCTCCTTGCTGGCGGCCATGTCGGCGCGTATCACCGGGGTGGTGCTGGCGTTCTTGTGCAAGGCAATCATCATGGTGTACGGACTCCTGGGCTGGCTTGCTCATGCTCCTCGATCAAGGCCTGCAAAACGACACGGGCCATGAACAGGGAGGAGCGGCGGGGGTCTATGCAATCGTCGGGGATGCGACAGGTAGGCACATGAGGGGCCCTGCCGAGCCTCATTACTCTGCAGAAACCGCAGGGCATTGTATTGGCGACGCCATTCCGACTGAAGAGTCGGTGCTCAGTTGGTCCGCACGCTTTCCGGCTGGGCCTGGGTCTGTGCACTCAGTGCCGATGAGGGGGGAATCGAAATCACGCGCGGCACGCCGTCCTGCTGGGCAACCATCTCCCGAACGCGCGCCCAGCTGATGCGGACGGGGCGATCTGCGGCAGCTGCCAAAATGGCTTGCATCGCCATTTCATAAAGACGATCGGGGCTGGTGTTGTTTTCTTCGAGCGGTTCATGAACCTCGAGAAAAAGGGCATCGCCCTGCCAGCCCACTTTGATGGGATCATTGAGGATTTCGACCGACGTTCCGACGTCCACCCAATTGAACAATTGCGCCACATCTTCTGGATACATGCGCACACAGCCATGGGTCACACGCATGCCGATGCCCCAAGGGTTGTTGGTGCCGTGAATCAGATAACCGCTGAATCCGAGTCGCATCGCGTGCTGTCCAAGCGGATTGTCGGGGCCGGGTGGGACGACGTCCGGCAGGATGTCGCCGCGTTCGGCGTGCTCCTTCTTGATGGAGGCGGGGGGGTACCAGGCCGGATCCTTGTCCTTGCGCACGACGCGAGTCATGCCGATCGGTGTGTTCCAGTCCATGCGGCCGATGCTGACGGGATAGGTAATAACCTGCCGTCCGAGTCCTTTGCTTGCGGGCGGGAAATAATACAGGCGCATCTCCGGAGCATTGAGAATGATGCCTTGGCGCGGACCGCGCGGCAGGATGAATTGCGTGGGCAACAGCACCGGCGTGCCTTTCCCGGGTAGCCACTTGTCTACGTGGGGATTGGCCTGAATGATTTCGTCGTGACCGAGGCCGAAACGACGGGCGATGTCCAAAAGGGTGTCTTCCTGCTGCGCCGGATACTGGAGCAGTTGCCCGACCACCGCGTCGCGCGGTGTCGGCAGAGGATAGCTGCGGTACTCGGCCCTAGCGGGTATCGCCAGCATGAATGCGCAGATGCCCAGCAGCGCCAGAGGGTGAAATGAATCGAACAGCAGGCGTCGAAGTCGGACAACAGGCGATGGGGTCATGTGGGAATTCCGTAGATGATGGGACGCTTCGGCGCGGGCCGTGCGCATGAGGATGCGGCGCGGGGCGTGAGCAGTCCTTCACGCGACGAGAAAAAAATTATATCCGAATGCAGGTGCCGATCTCGCGCCCCGGCGGCGTGGTTGAGACGATTCGATCCGGTGGGCTATTCTGACCGATTGATCTGATACGGTCGAATTGGAGCAGCCATGCAGGACTATGAGCCGCAAAACCTAGAATTGCGTATCCAACGCAACTGGATCAGCAGCGGCGCGCTGAAAGTGTGCGAAACGGCCGACCGGCCGGCTTTCTACTGTCTGGCCATGTTCCCCTATCCCTCCGGGCGACTGCACATGGGGCACGTCCGGAATTATACGATCGGCGATGTCATCGCCCGTTTCCAGCGCATGCGTGGATACAACGTGTTGCAGCCCATGGGCTGGGATGCTTTCGGGCTGCCGGCCGAGAATGCGGCGCTCAAGCATGGCGTGCCTCCGGCGCGCTGGACGCGGGAAAATATCGCGCAGATGAAAGCCCAGCTCCAGCGTCTGGGGCTGGCCTACGATTGGAATCGTGAGATCGCCACCTGCGACCCGTCGTATTACCGCTGGGAGCAGTGGTTGTTCGTCAGGCTTTTCAAGAAAGGCGTGATCTACAAGAAAGCCGGCATGGTGAACTGGGACCCGGTGGACCAGACCGTGCTCGCCAACGAACAGGTCATTGACGGGCGCGGCTGGCGCTCCGGCGCGCTGGTCGAGAAGCGCGAGATCCCCATGTACTACTTCGCGATCACGCGGTACGCGGAAGAACTGCTGAGCGACCTCGATCAGCTCGAAGGCTGGCCGGAGCAGGTGCGTGCCATGCAGCGCAACTGGATCGGCAAGAGCTTCGGCGCCGAGATCGTGTTCGACTATGATGAGGCGTCCATCGGCGAGAAGGGCCAGCTCCGCGTGTATTCCACCCGTCCCGACACGCTCATGGGCGCCACCTACATCGCCGTGGCGGCCGAGCATCCGCTTGCTACGCGCGCCGCGGAAGGCAACCCAGCGCTCGCTGCTTTCATTGCCGCATGCAAGGCCGGCTCCGTGGCTGAGGCCGACATGGCCACCATGGAAAAGAAGGGCATGCCAACGGGGCAGTTCGTGGTGCATCCGCTCACCGGCGCCAAGCTCCCCGTGTTCGTCGCCAACTATGTGCTTTGGGGTTACGGTGAGGGTGCCGTGATGGCCGTGCCGGCGCATGACGAGCGTGATTTTGCGTTCGCCAACAAGTACGCGCTGCCCATCGTGCAGGTTTATAAGCCTGCTCAGGGCGAGGACAGCTTCAGCGCGACGCAATGGCAGGAGTGGTACGCCGCGAAGGATGGCTCGCTGGTCACCGTGAACACCGGCAAGTACGACGGGCTGGATTTCACGGCTGCCTTCGATGCCATCGTCGCTGACCTGGAGGCCTCCGGCCACGGTACGCGCAAGACCCAGTTCCGTCTGCGCGACTGGGGCATCTCGCGCCAGCGCTACTGGGGCTGCCCGATTCCCATCATTCACTGCCCGAGCTGCGGTGACGTGCCCGTGCCCGAGCAGGACCTGCCGGTGGTGCTGCCGGAGGACGTGGTGCCGGACGGCGCGGGCAATCCGTTGGCGAAGATGCCGAGCTTCTACGCGTGCAAGTGTCCGAACTGCGGCAGTGATGCACGGCGTGAAACGGACACCATGGACACCTTCGTGGAATCGTCCTGGTACTACGCCCGTTATGCCTCGCCCCGGTCGGAGCGTGCCATGGTGGAGCCGGATGCCGCGCGCTACTGGCTGCCGGTCGATCAATATGTGGGCGGCATCGAGCATGCCATCCTGCACCTGCTCTACGCGCGCTTCTTCCACAAGCTGATGCGCGACGAGGGTCTGGTGACGGGGGACGAACCCTTCAAGCGCCTGCTGACCCAGGGCATGGTCGTGGCCGACACCTTCTACCGCGAGCTCGATGGCGGCAAGAAGGAGTGGATCAATCCGGCCGATGTCGACATCACCCGCGACGACAAGGGTCGCATGATCGCCGCCACACTCAAGGCCGATGGCCAGCCGGTCGAGATCGGCGGCATGGAAAAGATGTCCAAGTCCAAGAACAACGGTGTCGACCCGCAGGGCTTGATCGAGCGCTACGGCGCGGACACCATCCGCCTGTTCGTCCTGTTTGCCGCGCCGCCTGATCAGAGCCTCGAGTGGTCCGATGCCGGCGTGGAAGGGGCCGCACGCTTTCTCAAGCGCTTGTGGCGGCTGGTGATGACCGAGGCTGAGCAGGCAGCCCCGCCTCCCGTGGATCCTGCCGTGTTGAACGCGGCGCAGCGCGACCTGCGCCGACAGGCGCACCAGATGATTGCGAAGGTGGGCGACGACATCGGTCGGCGGCAGACCTTCAATACGGCCATCGCGGCGGTCATGGAGCTGAGCAACGTGCTCGGTCGTTGGGCTGACGATACGCCGGCGGGCCGCGCCGTCGCCCGCGAGGCCATGCTGCTGTCGATCTGCGCGCTCGCGCCCATGGTGCCGCATATCGCCCAGGCCCTGTGGGAGGCGCTGGGTCAGCCGGGTCTGGTGATGGACGCCGCCTGGCCCGAGGCCGATCCGGCGGCGCTGGTGCGCGATGAACTGGAGATCGTGGTGCAGGTCAACGGCAAGCGGCGCGGCCAGATCCGGGTGCCGGTGGACGCCGATCAGGACGCCGTCGGACAGGCCGCCCTGGCAGAGCCGAACGTGCAGCGTTTTCTGGAGGGCGCAAGCGTGCGCAAGTTGATCGTGGTGCCGGGAAAGCTCGTCAATGTCGTGGTCTGAGCACATGGCGGGACGGATGAGCAGGTGCTGGTTCGTGGGTGTTGCACTGCTGTTGTCGCTCACGGCCTGCGGTTGGCGTTTGCAGGGCGCATACGATTTGCCGCCCCGATTCAGTCCGGTGTACGTGCAGGACAGCGGCAGCGGATCGCGGCTGGGGTATGAATTGCGCGATCAGCTTCGCCTCGCGGGCATTGCTCAGGCCGATACGCCGGCGCAAGCCGCGACCGTGATCGCGATCCGCGGGGATCACTTCCAGCGACAGATTCTGGCGGTCGATCGCGCCGGCAAGGGGCGCGACTACGGGGCCATCCTGAGCGCCGAGTATGAAGTGCTGCACGGCGGGAAGCCGCTGCAACCCAAGCGCCGTGTGCAGCGGCGCCGGGACTATCTGGTGAGTCAGGCCGAAGGTGATCCCCTCACGGATGAGCAACGCGCGCTCGAGATCACCGATGCCTTGCGCCGGGACGTGGCACGTGAAATCCTGCGCCAGCTCACCATACAGGCGAACGCGTCTTGAAGCTGACGCCCGAGCGCTTGCCGGCCGCGCTGACGAGCGCTCTGGCGCCGGTATATGTGATCGGTGGCGACGAGCCGCTGCTGGTCGAGGAGGCGGCCGATGCGGTGCGCACGGCGGCGCGGCGGCACGGCTACACCGGACGCGAGGTGCGCTTCGTCGAGCCTGGATTCGACTGGTCGGCCTTCAGCGGTGAGTTGGCCTCGGGCTTGCTGTTCAGCGAACGGCGGCTCGTGGAACTGCGCCTGCCGACCGGCAAGCCGGGGGAGGCGGGCAGCCGATTCCTGCAGTCCTATGCCGCCGCCCCATCCACAGATGTGCTGCTGCTGATTTTGTGCGGCGCCCTCGATGGAGTGGCTCGGAGTAGTCGCTGGTATCAGGCTGTGGAACGCGCCGGCGTCGCCGTGCAGGTCTGGCCGGTGGGCCCGGCTGAAATGACGGACTGGCTCCGCACGCGCGCGGCACGGATGGGCCTGCGGATCGATGCGGGCGCCCTCGCGCTTCTGGCGGATCGTACCGAAGGGCATCTCCTGGCGGCTCATCAGGCGCTCGTCCAGCTTGCGCTGCTCGCCGGGGAACGTCCGATCGATGAAGCGCTGGTGCTCGCGGTGGTCGGGCATCAGGCTCGCTTCGACGTCCAGGCCCTGGCGGAGGCGGCCGTTGCGGGTGATCCAGTGCGCACCCGACGCATCCTGTTCGGGTTGCAAGCGGAAGGGCTGGAGGCGCCGCTGGTGCTGTGGGCGCTGCAGCGTGAATTGCGTCTGCTTGCGGGTCTCGAGCGTGGTGCGTCGCTGCCGCCGGGGCTTCCGCCGCGTCGCCGGCAGTCGCTCGATGCCGCGCGCCGCCGCGCGCCGGCCACGCACTGGCGACGGCTCCTGATGGTCGGCGTCCGAATCGATGCACTGGCCAAGGGGCTCGTTTCCGGCGCGCTCTGGACAGAATTGATAGACTGGACGGCAGCCATCGCACGCCCCTATGCCGTAGGGCCGCGAGATCATCAGCGGAAAAGAATCGAACATGAGCGCCCATCCCCAACCGGCTGACCTTGCCGCGTACATGCAGACCGTGGGCCGCACGGCGCGTCAGGCAGGGCGCGCCATGGCGCGCGCCGCGACGCAGGCCAAGAATGCGGCGCTCGAGGCGCTCGCCGAACAGATCGAGCGTGATACCGCTGCTTTGCTCGAAGCCAATCGGGAGGACCTCGCGCATGCGCGCGCGGCGGGCCTCGAGCCTGCGCTGATCGACCGGTTGACCTTGAACGAGCGCGGTATCGCCGCCATGGTGGACGGTGTCCGGCAAATCGCCGCGCTGCCCGATCCCATCGGTGCGATCACCGATCTCAAGATGCGTCCCTCAGGGATTCAGGTTGGGCGCATGCGCGTTCCCCTGGGGGTCGTCGGCATCATTTACGAGTCGCGGCCCAATGTCACGGCCGACGCCGCGGCCTTGTGCCTGAAGTCGGGCAATGCCGTCATCCTGCGCGGCGGCTCCGAGGCTTGGCGTTCGAACCAGGCCATCGCCCGCTGCCTGCGCGCGGCCCTTGCCGCCGCAGACCTGCCCGAAGCCGCGGCCCAGGTCATTGCCACCACGGACCGCGCCGCGGTCGGCCACCTGATCGCCATGCCCGAGTGGGTGGACGTCATCGTGCCGCGCGGTGGGCGCGGATTGATCGAGCGCATCGCCGGCGAGGCCCGTGTGCCCGTGATCAAGCATCTGGATGGGGTTTGCCACGTTTACATCGACGGTGCGGCCGATCCCGACAAGGCCCTGCGCATCGCACTCAACGCCAAGACGCAACGCTACGGCACCTGCAACACGATGGAAACCCTTCTGGTCGACGCAGCTGTCGCGCCCGAGCTGCTGCCGGAACTGGGCCGACGCTTCGAGGCGGCCGGGGTCACGCTGCGGGGTTGCCCGCGCACCTGCGCCCTGCTGCCGGGCAGCGCGGCGGCCACCGAAGCGGACTGGTCGACCGAATATTTGGCGCCCATCTTGGCGATCCGGGTGGTGGACGGGCTGGATGCGGCCATCGACCACATCAACACCTACGGTTCGGGGCACACCGATGCCATCGTGACGCAGGACTACAGCCGCGCCCAGCGTTTTCTGCGCGAAGTGGACGCCAGTTCGGTGATGGTCAACGCATCGACGCGGTTTGCCGATGGCTATGAGTATGGCCTGGGCGGCGAGATCGGTATCAGCACGGACAAGTTCCACGTCCGTGGCCCGGTCGGGTTGGAGGGGCTGACGTCCCTCAAGTGGGTGGTGCTGGGCGATGGCCATGTCCGGACCTGATGCGGCATGACGGCGCCGATTGGACTGCTTGGAGGGACGTTTGACCCCGTTCACCTCGGGCATCTGCGCATCGCGCTGGAGGTCATGGAGGCGCTGTCCTTCCGGGAGGTGCGGTTCATTCCGGCGGCGAGTCCGCCTCATCGGCCCAACCCGGTCCTGGGCATCTCGGAGCGCTTGCGCCTGCTCGAGGCCGCGCTGGCGGATCAGCCCGGATTCGTGCTCGATACGCGGGAACTCGCGCGCCCCGGGCCGTCGTATATGGTCGATACCCTGCTCGACCTGCGTCGCGAACTCGGCGACGAACAGCCGCTGTGCCTGATTCTCGGCATGGACGCGTTTTCCCTGTTGCCGTCCTGGCACCGTTGGGAAGAACTGTCCGAACTGACCCACGTCGTGGTGGCCAGCCGCCCGGGTGGTGTGCAGCGGCCAGAGGGCGCCTGGTGGCGCGGCGGTGTCTTCATGGACCCGTCGCAATTGGCTGCATCCCCGGCCGGCGGTGCCTATTTTCATCGCGTCACGGCCATGGAGATTTCCTCCACACGGCTGCGGCAACTCACTCAGCAGGGGCGCAGCCTGCGCTACCTCGTTCCCGACGCAGTGTGGCGCATGATCGAACAGGAACATTGGTATCAGCCTCATGAACAGTGAACAATTGCAACGCTTGGTCATCGATGCGCTCGAAGAGATCAAGGCCGTCGATGTGGTCGCCCTCGACGTGCGCTGCCTGACCAGCATTGCCGACGCCATCGTCATCGCCAGCGGCACCTCCCAGCGGCATGTGCAGTCCCTGGCGGATAACGTCCTGCGCCGTGCGCGCGAGGCGGATGTCCGTCCCCTGGGGGTGGAGGGCGAGCAGGCGGGCGATTGGGTCCTGGTCGATCTGGGTGATGTCATCGTGCATGTGATGCGACCCGAGGTGCGCGATTTCTACAACCTGGAGAAACTCTGGAGCGTCCCGGCCGCCAGCGCCATCGAAGCCTGAGATAGCGCCCGTGCGCTTACACCTGATCACCATCGGGCCGCGCCAACCTGCGTGGGTGAACACGGCATTTCTCGACTACAGCAGACGATTGCCCCCCGAGTGCCGGCTGGAGTTGACCGAGTTGCCGCTCGGGCCGCGCGGCAAGGAACAGGATGCGGGACGCGCCCTGGATGTAGAAGCGCAGCGCATGCAAAGGACGATCCGGCCAGATGATTGGGTCGTGGCCCTGGACGAGCGCGGGCAGTCATGGACGAGCCGCATGCTCGCGGCCCGACTGGAGGCCTGGATGGCGTCCGGTCGGGACGTGGCCTTGCTGATGGGTGGGCCGGATGGCCTGGCGCCGGCCTGCAAGGCGCGGGCACAGGAGCAGTGGTCGCTGTCGTCGTTGACTTTGCCGCATGGCTTGGCGCGCGTGGTGGTGGCCGAGGCTCTATATCGCGCTCATAGCCTGCTGCGAGGCCATCCCTACCATCGCGACTGACGCATCGTCTGCGCGCCTCGCTCATGGATGAAGGCCACTCATGAACCAAGCTGCGCTCTATCTTGCCTCGGCTTCCCCGCGGCGCAGGGATCTTTTGACGCTACTTGGAGTCTCTTACCAAGGTATCGCCGTCAGCTGCGACGAGTCGGTGCGCCCCCGGGAGCGTCCACTGGCCTATGTGCGCCGCTTGGCGCTAAGCAAGGCGCGAGCAGGCGCTGCCGCCGTCGAGGCGGCCGCCGTGCCGGTCCTTGGCGCGGATACGGCGGTCGTGCTGGGCCGACAAATTCTGGGCAAGCCGCGGGATCGGGACGATGGCTTAGCCATGCTGGCTGCCCTGTCAGGTCGCGAACACCGGGTGTTGACGGCCGTGGCCGTGGTGCAGGGCGATCGGGCCGAAGTGGTGGTGAGCGAGAGCCGGGTGAGGTTCGCCGAGACGACCGCAGCGGAACGAGCGGCCTACTGGAGCACCGGCGAACCGGCTGACAAGGCGGGCGCCTATGCCGTGCAGGGTCTGGGCGCGGTGTTCATCACCCGCATTCGGGGGAGCCATTCGGGCATCATGGGATTGCCGCTGAGAGAGACCGCTAAATTGCTCCAGTCTTTTTCGGTGCCCGTTTTTCCCTGGACGCTTGCGGACGATGTCCGCGGCAGGATGCCAACGATTCGATGATCATGAGCGAAGAGATTCTCATCAATGTCACGCCAGAGGAGACCCGCGTCGCCCTGCTCGAAAACGGGATTCTGCAGGAAATCCTGATCGAGCGGGCCACGCATCTGGGCATTGTCGGCAGCTTGTACAAGGGGCGTGTCCTGCGCGTCCTGCCGGGCATGCAGGCGGCTTTCGTCGACATCGGTCTGGAGCGCAGCGCCTTCCTGCACGTCGCCGACATGCGTGAAGCCCGGCTTGGGAATGGCGAGACGCCCGACTCGGACGCCGACGGTGAAACACCTCCGGCGGCCGGGCGCCTCGAAAAAATCGAATCCCTGCTTCGCGAAGGCAGTGAGATTCTGGTCCAGGTCATCAAGGATGCGATGGGCAGCAAGGGCGCGCGTCTATCGACCCAGATCAGCATCCCCTCGCGCTTTCTGGTCTTCCTGCCGGGCCTGGATCACATCGGGGTTTCGGTGCGTATCGAGGATGAAGCCGAGCGGCGCCGCTTGCGCGATCTGGTGCGTACCCTGCGTGACGACGGATTCCCCGGCGGCTACATCGTGCGCACGGCCGGCGAGGGCGCCAGCGCTGACGCCTTGGCGCAGGACATGCGGATGCTGCATCGTATCTGGCGCGCCATCGGCCAGCGGATGGCCGACACCGAGGCGGGTGGACGCATTCACGATGACCTTCCCCTGGCACTGCGGACCCTGCGCGATCTGGGCGGCAGTCAGGTGGAGCGGGTGCGCATCGATTCACCGGAGGTGTACGAGCAGGCCATGCGGTTTGCCGAAACCTTTTTCCCGGGACATACGGTCGAGATCCAGCTCTATCAGGGTGAACGGCCGATCTTCGATTTGTTTGGCGTGGAGGACGAGATTCAGCGCGCACTGGAGCGCAAGGTGCCGCTCAAATCGGGCGGCTATCTGGTGATCGACCAGACTGAATCGATGACGACCATCGATGTGAATACTGGCGGCTACGTCGGCTTCCGCAACCTCGAAGACACCATCTTCCGCACCAATCTGGATGCCACTCAGGCCATCGCCCGTCAGCTGCGGCTGCGCAATCTGGGCGGCATCATCATCATCGATTTCATCGACATGGAAGATCCGGCTCACCGGGCTCAGGTGGTGCGCGCCCTCGAGAAAAGCCTGGAGCGCGACCCGGCCCGTACCAAGATTTCGGCCATTTCGCCGCTGGGGCTGGTCGAGATGACACGCAAGCGGATCCGCGAAAGCCTTGGCCATATCCTGTGTGAGCCATGCCCGGTCTGCAACGGTCGGGGTTACGTCAAATCCGTCGAGACCATCTGCTTCGAGATCTTGCGGGAAGTCCAGCGGGCGGCACGGCAATTCGATACCCGCGAGTTGCTGGTGCTGGCATCCGACGCCGTGATCGATCGCCTGCTCGAAGACAAGACCGTGCACCTGGCCGAACTGGAGCACCACCTGGGTCGGCCCATCCGGTTGCAGCGACAGAGCGTCTATCAGAACGAGCAGTTCGATGTTGTGTTGTTGTAACCGTCGCAAGAACGACTAGGTATGATGCGGGTGGGCCGGCAGGCTATGCAGCGCGGTGCGGCCGTGCTGTGCGCCGTAATGATGCTTACGCTGGCTGTCGCCGTCGCGGGTGCGTTATGGCTCCAGCACGAGCTGCCACAATATCGCGAGGAACTCGTGCGCTGGTTGGAAGCCAGCCTCGGCGTCGCCGTGAGTCTGGATGACATGGCCCTGCACTGGAGTTGGCGCGGCCCGGAAGTCGCGCTCAGCCAGGTCACGGTTCGCGCCGTCGATGAGCAGACCCCGGTCGCTTTTCGCGAGGTACGCGTGGGCTTCTCCTTTTGGCGCCTGCTCGACGGCCGCCGGGCCGTGCCGAGCCGGGTGGAGATCCGCCAGGCCGATCTCGCCATCGAGCGACGGCTGGACGGCCGATGGTTGATCCAGGGCATTCCGCTGGGTCGCGGCGAAACCGATGCGGGCCCGGCCTGGAAGACCGCAGTGCCGGTGTTGGAGCGGCTGGGCGAGATCACCCTGCGCGATTCGACGGTGAGCCTGACAATGGCCGGGCGCGAGCAGCCCTTTCAGCGATTCACGGGCGTCGATGTCCACTTGCGCAGCGCAGGCACCCATCATCGGATCGATGTCAGCAGTCGCTCTGCCGCGATGCTGGGCCGCAACTTCCTGTTGTCCCTGGACGCACGCGGTGATTTGGCCGAGCCGCAGCATTGGGTGATCGACGCGGTTGCCGAGTTGGTGGAGGCTGCGCCCAAGGACTATTTCGAGCCTTGGGTGGGGCGCTGGATCGACCTGAGCGGTTCGCATTGGAATCTCCGCTTCGAGGGGCGCTGGGACCCAGCTGGGGAGAGTCGGTTCACGCTCAACTCCGATCTTCGCAATCTCCGGTTACCTCCGACGGCCACTGCAGCGGCGAGCCGCCTGGATCGTCTGTCCGGTAACTTCCGTTGGCAGGGGCGGGCTGAGGAATGGACGCTCCAGCTTGAAAATTTGGACCTTGCGCTGGATGGTCGGTCTTGGCCGCGTGTCGACGGACATCTCGCGGTGCTTGCAGCCACCGACGCCCGCGCCGGCACCTATAAGGCCTCGTTGTCGACTGTGCGTCTGCAGGATGTCCAGCGCCTGTGGCAAGCAGTGCCGGCGGCATGGCGCCAGGAGCTGGTCGGGGGCGCCGACGGGACACGTTTCGATCACCCGGTCGAGGGCGAGATCCACGATCTCCGGTTTGCGGCGAGGGGCAGCAGCGCGCAGGGTTGGAATGAGATCCGGCTTTCCGCCCGCTTCAACGGCCTGGGCTGGGCGCCGCTCGGCGCCCTCCCCGGGCTATCCGGCCTCGATGGCGAGATCGACACCGATCAAACGGGCGGGTGGGCGCGCCTCGGCGGCGATGCGGTCGGTTTCAGCGATCCGGATCTGTTCGAGAAGCCGTGGCCGAAAGGCGGCCTGCACACCCAGCTGCAATGGGAGCGTGATGGCGATGTCTGGAAGCTCTGGTCACCCGCGATCCGCGTCCGTCATCCCGATCTGAACGCGGACGGCACGCTGGCGCTGGCCGTTCCTGCCGGCCAGCGGCCGGCGATCGATCTGCAGGTCGATTTCCGCGACGGCAATGCCGCGGCCTTGGATCGCTATCTGCCGCGACGCCATCTGCCTGAAGCCACCGCCCGGTGGCTGCGCAGCGCTATCCTCGACGGGCGCATTCGCGACGGGCGCCTGCGGTTGCAGGGAGACTTGCAGCGCTTTCCGTTCCGCAACGGCGGGGGAATCTTCGAGGTGGTTGCGCACGTCGAGGATGGTGCGCTGCGATTCAACCCGCATTGGCCCGCGATGGAGGCCGTCAATGCCGATCTCACCTTTACCGGCACCGGCTTTCGCGTCGATGCCCGGTCGGCGCGTAGCCACGGCATGGTGTTGGGGCAGACGACGGTCGCGATGGCCGACTACCGCGAGCAGGTGCTGACGGCTGTCGGTCGCAGCCAGGGAGATCACCAGGCGGCGCTCGATTACCTCAGCCATTCGCCTCCGGGTCAGGCGGTGCGCGTGTTGCTCGATGGCGCGCGCGGCAGTGGACCGGTCCGGCTCGATCTGGCGCTGCGCCTGCCGCTGCACGCGATGGACAACGCATCGGTGGACGGCGCGGTGCATTGGGACGGTGCCCGTTTCGAGCAACCCGCCTGGCGGGTCGGTCTGGAGGATCTCCGCGGCAGCCTCAGGTTTCATGAAGACCGACTGGAAGCGAGGGATATCGATGCCCGGCTCGATGGGGAGCCGGTCCGGGTTCAGGTGAGTCCGATCGAGGATCCGCGCAAATCGCGCGGTTTTCGTCCGACGCGCGTGCAGATGCAGGGGCGCGTGCCAGCAACCCTGTTACGCCGCCAGCTGGATTTCCTCGATCCCCGCACGCTGCAGGGTGCGAGCGGTTTCGAGGCCGATCTGTCCGTACTGGGGGGGGGACGATTGCAGTGGTCGGTGCGCAGTCCCTTGACGGGGATGCGGCTCGATTGGCCCACGCCCCTGGGCAAGAGCGCCGAGGAGGAGCGCGTTCTGATCATCGAGGGCAATGGCGATGCCGAGCGACACCTGATCCAGTTCAACCAGGGCGCTGGACGGCTGTACGGGCTGTTGCGATTGCAGCAGGATGCGCATGGCTGGTCATTCGATCGAGGCGGCGTGGGCGTCAATCAGCGCGTAGAACGGCTGCCGGAACAGCCGGGTCTATGGATCCGCGGCGCGCTGGAGCGTCTCGATCTGGGCGACGTCGGTCGATGGGCGTCGGTCTGGGCGCCTGCAGCGCCGGACGCTGCGAATCGCAAGACGGGATGGACCCTGCCGTCCTGGTTCGGTGGCGGACAGTTGAACCTCGGCGTCGCGGAATGGAAGTCGTTGCGACAGAACGACGTTCAACTGGCGCTCGTGCGAGAGGGCGTGGCGCCGAGCCTGCAGGTGCGCGCGCCGGCGCTCGACGGCGTCCTGCGCCGGGCGGGCGACGCGGTGTGGCAGGCTGACTTGCGGTGGCTCGATCTGGACGCCTTGATCCCGCCGCGGAGCGCGGATGTGGGGGGCGGGACGATGGCGCCACCCGTCGCGGTCTCGACGTTCGATCCGCGGCAAGTGCCGGCGCTGCGCCTGCGTGTGGATCGCCTGCGCTACCGGGGTAGCGACTTGGGGCGACTTGGCCTTCAGGTTGAGCCGGTAGCGGATGGGGTTGCCCTGTCGCGGGGTGTGCTCGAAAGTACCGTCCTGCAGGCGCGGGGATCGGGCGAGTGGCGACTGCAGGGATCCGGTGCGCAGACGAGCCTGCATCTGGACCTGGAAACGGCCGACTTGCCAACGCTCGCGCGGCGCCTCGGTTACCCCGATGCGATCGAGGCGCGCAAGGCGACGCTCACCGCCGACCTCGCATGGCCCGGCGCGCCTTGGGACCTAGAGCTGCGGCAGGCTACCGGCGGATTCAAGCTGGCTGCCGAGGATGGCGCCATCTTCTTCCGTGAGGCGCGCCCCACCACGGGCATCGTGATGAGTCTCGCGGGGCTTTACGATCTGCCGCGGCGCCTCACCCGTGATTTCTCTGGGGTGTTCCGCCCGAGTTTGCCCTTCGATACCATCCGTGGCGATCTGTCGCTCCGGGGCGGCGTGATCGAAACCCGCCCGCTGGAGCTGAAGGGCTCCGCAGCCGATGTTCGCATGAGCGGCACCAGCGATCTCGTCCGGCGCCGCTTCGACCAGAAACTCGTCGTCACCCCGAGTCTGTCCGCCGGTCTGGCCATTGCGGCGACGGTGGCGGGGGGACCGATCGCCGGTGCAGCGGTCTTGATGGGGCGGGAACTGCTGCGTCAGCCCATCAGCCGCCTGGTTCAGATCCGTTATCGGTTCGCAGGGGATTTCGACACAGCGACGCTGGAGCGGGAACAGGGGCCGTTCAACCTTCCCGAAGCGCCGCGGCCGTGAGGGGTTTCTGGCAGGTTTGTCTGGACAGGTGCGCAGCAGGGTCTTATCGTCGGCCAGATGGGGGAGGACCATCGCATGGTGAAGGTGGCGGGCATCCAGATGGCTTCGGGTCCGCAGGTGACCGCGAATCTCATCGAGGCGGAGCGATTGCTGACCAAAGCGGCGCAGGCAGGCGCGCGGATCGCGGTGTTGCCGGAGCACTTCGCCTGCATGGGCATGAAGGACCAGGACAAGCTGGCCATTGCCGAAACCCCGGGCCAAGGTCTGATTCAGGATCAGCTTGCCCGCACGGCCCAGCGAGAACGCCTGTGGATCGTCGCCGGCACCATCCCGCTGCGGATCGCGGATACCCCCAAAGTCGCCCCGGCTTGCTTGGTGTTCGATGATCAGGGCCGCCAGGTGAGCCGCTTCGACAAGATGCATCTGTTCGATGTCCGGCTTCCCGCGAGCGAGGAATCCTACTGCGAGTCGACCACCCAGCAGGCCGGCGAACGCGTGGTGGTGGTCGATACGCCGGCGGGACGGATGGGCTTGGCGGTGTGCTATGACCTCCGGTTTCCCGAGCTTTTCCGAGCCATGGTGGACGCGGGGGCCGAGTGGTTTGCCTTGCCGGCGGCGTTCACCTACCGCACGGGGCAAGCTCACTGGGATCTGTTGCTGCGCGCCCGGGCGGTCGAGAATCTCATGTACGGCGTCGCTGCAGCCCAAGGTGGGTATCACGTCAATGGACGCGAGACTTTCGGCCACAGTCTGCTGGTCGATCCCTGGGGCACGATCCTCGATGTTCTACCGCGCGGATCCGGCTTCGTCCTGGGGGAAATCGATCGCCGGCGGGTTCAGGATCTGCGGACCTCCTTTCCCGTATTGTCGCATCGCCGTTTCGGAGTGACGCTGCCGTGAAGAATCAATCAAAACCCGCTGTTGCGCTGGATGTGGCCCAGGCCCAACTGTTGGCGCCGGGCGAGATCGGCCAGCAGCTCCTCTCGACGACGTTGGGCGAGCTGGTGGCAGCGGGCGCCGACGGCGGCGATCTCTATTTTCAGCAGGTACGCTCCGAATCCTTCAGTCTGGAGGACGGCCGCGTCAAGGAAGGGGACTTTTCCGTCGAGCAGGGCGTCGGCGTACGGGTGTTGTCGGGCGAAAAGATTGGATTTGCCTATTCGGATGAAATCCATCCGCAAGCCCTGCGTGAAGCCGCCCACGCCGCATGCGCCATTTTACGTCAGGGGCAGGAGGCGAGCGTGGGTATCGCGCCGACCGCCCTGCGGTCGCGTCTGGCCATGCCGCGCTACGGTGATCGCGATCCCTTGGCCGGCACGACCGTGGTCGACAAACTCGCGCTTCTCCAGGCGGCCGAGGCCGAGGCAAGACGGGAGCCGCGGGTGCGGCAGGTCATGGTCAGTCTGGCCGCCGTGGAGGAAATCATGCTGGTCGCGGGCACGGACGGCACGCTGGCTGCCGATGTGCGGCCGCTGGTGCGGCTCAACGTGTCCGTGGTGGTCGAGCAGGGCGGTCGCCGCGAGCGGGGCAGCTCGGGCGGTGGTGGGCGGTTCGGCTATGACGTGCTGCAGGCACGCGATGCAGCGCGTCATCATGCGCGCGAAGCCGTGCGTCAGGCACTCGTGGCGCTGGAGGCGGGCCCCGCTCCAGCCGGGACGATGACGGTGGTGCTCGGTCCCGGTTGGCCCGGCATCCTGTTGCATGAGGCGATCGGGCACGGCCTCGAAGGAGACTTCAACCGCAAGGGGACATCCGCCTTCAGCGGCCGATTGGGCGAGAACGTGGCGAGTGCCCTGTGCACGGTGGTCGACGACGGCACCCTGGCCGACCGGCGCGGCTCGCTTACGGTCGATGATGAAGGAACCCCAAGCCAGCAGACCGTCTTGATCGAAGGCGGCCGGCTGCAGGGCTATCTGCAGGACAAGCACAACGCCCGGCTGATGGGTGTGACCCCGACCGGCAATGGCCGCCGGGAGTCCTACAGTCACCTGCCGATGCCGCGCATGACCAACACCTATCTCATGCCCGGGCCGCATGATCCCGAGGAAATCATCCGCTCGGTGCCGCGTGGTCTGTATGCCGTCAATTTCGGCGGCGGTCAGGTCGACATCACATCCGGCAAGTTCGTTTTTTCGGCCAGCGAAGCCTATCTGATCGAGAACGGCCGCATCGGACGCCCTGTCAAGGGCGCCACCCTGATCGGCAACGGCCCCGACGTGCTGACCCGGGTCAGCATGCTGGGCCATGACCTGCAACTCGACGAAGGGGTCGGGACCTGCGGCAAGGACGGGCAGAGCGTTCCCGTTGGGGTCGGGCAACCCACCTTGCGCATCGACGGCCTGACGGTCGGTGGCACGGAAGCGCTCTGACGGGGACATCTCAAAACCCTTCACAATGAGGTGAAGCCATGATCTGGCTGTGGTGCTTGTTGCTGATCGGTGGGATTGCGGTGCTGCGGCGCCGTCAACTTGACCGACCGACGCTGCCGATCTACGCCAAGGATTTCGACGGAGAAATCTTGCGGATCGGTGCTTGCCACGCTTTGGTGAGGCGGGCAGCAGCCACGCCGCGAGCGACAGTCGTCTGCATGCCGGGCTTCCTGGAAGAGGTGTGGTATTTCGACGGCTTGTATGAAGATGCCGATCTCGATTGCATCTACCTCAACAATGCCGACTATCACGTCACCACGGTGGCGCCCGAGGCGCGCGCTCAGGCTGTGGATTGGGATCAGCCACAGCCCTATGCCGTCGGGACCATCTCCCACGACGCAGCGGTGCTCAATCAGGTGCTCACGCATCTGGTGCGCAACGGTCCCGTCCGTTTGCACGGGCATTCCCGCGGCGGTGCGGTGGTCCTCGAAGCTGCCCTGCAGAATCCCGATCTGCATCGCCGGCTCGGAATCGAATATGTGCTCGAGGCGCCCGTGCTTCCCCAGGGGCGGATACACCCGAGCCTTGCCCTGGCTGCCACGGCTCCGGGTCTCTGGCTGCTGCCGGCACTGTTTCCACTGCTTCGACGTCTGCCCATGAGGCAACTGGGGCGGCTGGCGTTCGGTCCGCCCCATGGCCAGAAGCTGGAATTGGCTTCCCGGCTCTGGTTCAACGCCAGGCGGGCTCGGACGATCGTCACCAATGTGCAGGACATCCAGTCGTGGATGAGTGCGCGAACGACAGAGGCCTACGATGTGTTCCGCGCAGCGCGAGTCTGGATTCTCGTGGCCGAGCGGGACCTGATTCTCAGTCGTCGCCACATGGTGCGCAGCGCTCGTCAAGCGGGAGGAATGGTACGCGTGGTGGAAGTTCCAGCGACCTCCCACATGCTGGCCCAGGACGCACCCGTGGAAATCCCGCCTGTTGGTGCTGCAGCTGTCGATGTCGTCCCTGACCCTGGTGTTATTGATTAGAAACAAATGATCTTTGGCGAGCGATCCCCATGTTTTGGTCATGGAACGCAAAGACATGAGGAAGCTGTCGTTTGAGGCGCGCGAGGAACGGAGGCGGCAAGTGGTGGGATTGCGTCGGTGGGGCTGGACGTATGAGGCCATTGCCGAGCGAACCGGCCTTTCGCGCACTGGGGTATTCGACATCTGCCAGCGCCATGCGCGCGAGGGTGTCAAAGGGCTCAAGGACAAGCCCGGCGGGCGCAAAGTGGGAGAGCATCGGGCGCTTTCGGCGCAGCAGGAAGCCGAAATCCGTCGGCTCATCACCGACCAGACGCCGGATCAGTTGAAGCTGGGCTTTGCCCTGTGGAACCGGCAAGCGGTGGGCATGCTGATGCAGGAACGATACG
>DATLZY010000070.1:0-13527 GCA_035573755.1 Candidatus Acidiferrales bacterium | reverse complement strand
AACCGGTCGCGCCGCGTCACTTTCCTCTTCGAGGCATATTCCAGCTCGGAAAAACTCGCTTGCATCGCTTCAGCCACCAGTCACGTCGCAGTGCGTCCAGCATCACAGATCGATCGAAAAACCTTTGGGATGCGAATAAATCAGCGTGTCTCTAACGCTCACTTCGGGTGACTGAACGATCATTACTCAGCAGCGGTGCACCAGCGATGGAGCAAGCAGCCCATCGTTCATTCCCCCAGCACGGCGCCGAGCACGGCGCGGACCTTGACCATGCCGCGCTCCAGACTGTCTGCGATATCGGCATGGATGTCGCTGCCCGCCGGCCCGAGCCCCGCCGCCCAGTTCACCGATACGGCCAGCGTGGCGTAGGCGAGATCGAGCTCGCGAGCGAGCGCCGCTTCCGGCATGGCCGTCATCCCGACCATGTCGCAGCCCTCGGCGCGCAGCTTGCGCACCTCGGCGGCGGTTTCGAGGCGCGGTCCCTGGGTCACGGCGTAGACCCCCTGCGGCAACACCTCCACCCCGGCTGCGGCCGCGCCGCGGATGAGCGCCGCGCGCAGGTCGCGGTCGTAGGGCTCGGTGCAATCGGCATGCAGCACGTGGCTTACGGTGGAAAAGGTATGCTCGCGGCCCCACGTGTAGTCGATGATCTGGTCAGGCACCGCCAGAGACGCCGGCCCCAGCGCCGGATGGATGCCACCTACCGCGGCCACGGCGATGACGCGACGGACATCCAGGCTGTGCAGCGCCCAGATGTTGGCGCGGTAGTTCACCTGATGCGGTGGAAAGCGGTGATCCTGGCCGTGGCGCGCCAGAAACACCACCGGATGGCCGGCGTAATGCCCCAGTTGCAGCGGCGCGGACGGCGCGCCGTAGGGGGTTTCGATGAGGCGATCCTCGGCGAGCACCAGCCCCTCGAGGCGCGTGAGGCCGGTGCCGCCGATGATGCCGGTCAGCGTCGATGCGGTCATGATGCCTCCGTCACAGGCCGTGCACGGCGTAGATGCCCGGCAGGTTGCGCCAATAGCCCTTGTAATCCATACCGGCGCCGAACACGTAGCGGTCGGGCACCTCCAGACCGATGTAGTCCGCGTGGGTGCCGAGTCGGTTGCGGTCGTGGCATTTGCGAACCAACACGGCGGTGCGCAGCAGGGCAACCTCCTGCCCCAGGCACCAGGTCTGCAAGGCGTGCAGCGTCACCCCTTCGTCGAGGATGTCGTCGACCAGCAGCACGGCGCGACCGCTCAGGGACGTGCGTGGCTGATGGATCCAGCGCAGCTCGGCGCCCTGGGTCGCGCCGTCGTAGCGCGTCGCATGCAGGTAATCGAGCTCCAGCGGAAAGTCCAGATGCGGGAGCAGCCACGCCGTCGGCAGCAGGGCGCCGGTCATGACGCACAACACCAGCGGATTGCGTTCCGCGAGATCGGCGCGGATGTCGCCGGCCATGCGCGCCACCGCCGCGGCCACCGCCTCCGGCGTATGGAGGCAATCGGCCTCGGCGCGCACCTGCTCGGCGTCCTGAAGTCGCATCTCACCCATGGCCTGCTCCTTCGATGTGATCCATGGCCTGCGTCGCCAGCGCCCGTGCCCGCGCAAGCCGGTCCGGATCGGCAGGCACCACCGCCCTGCCCCGCAGCCCCGCGTGGCGCGCCGCGAAGCCCGCCGGAGGTGTCCAGCGCAGCCCATCCAGCAGGCGGATGACCGCCGCCGGATCGTTGCAGACCGGCAGCAGGTCGCAGCCCGCTGCGAGCGCCTGTTCGGCGCGGGCGAGCACATCGCCCACGACCACCGCGCCGGCCATTTCCAGATCGTCGCTCACCACCGCGCCGGTAAAGCTCAACTCCCGGCGCAGCACGGTGTCGATCCAGTAGCGGGAAAAACTCGCGGGCTGGTTGCACGCCGCCGGATACACCACATGCGCCGTCATCACGGCGGCGAGCGCTGGCGCGAGCGCGGCAAAGGGGCGCAGGTCGTGCGCCCGGATCGCCTCCAGCGGCCGCGTGTCGCAGGGCAGTTCCAGGTGCGAATCCCCACGCACCGAACCATGCCCCGGGAAATGCTTGCCGGTGGCGCCCATCCCGGCCTCGCGCATGCCGGCGACATAGGCCTTGGCCAACGCGGCGACGACCGCCGGATCTTTGTGAAACGCCCGCGCGCCGATGATCTCGGTATTGCCCGCCACATCCAGCACCGGCGCGAAACTGGCGTCGATGTCCACGGCCCGCAGTTCGACTGCCATCAGCCAGCCGAGCGTGCGCGCCGCCGCGAGCGCCTCGGCCGGCGACCGTTCGTGCACACCGCCCAGCCAACCCAGAGGCGGCAGGCGGGTAAAGCCCGCGCGCAGCCGCTGCACCCGCCCGCCTTCCTGATCCACCGTCACCAGCAGGTCGCTGCGCATGGTTCGCAGCGCGCCGATCAAGGCACGCAGCTGCTCCGGCGTCTCGTAATTGCGCTCGAACAGAATCACCGCGCCGATCAAGGGATGCATCAGAACCTCGCGCTCCTCTGCAGTGAGGCGAGGTCCCGACAGGCCCACCACCAGCGGGCCCGGAGGCATGTTCATCCGGCTTCCTCCGTGATCCACACCGGCATGCCGGGATGGCAATGATCGAATAGTTCGATGACATCCGCGTTATGCATGCGCACGCAGCCCTTGGAGCCGGGAATGCCGAGCGGCACCTCCTCGGGCGTTCCGTGGATGTAGATGTAGCGGCGCTGCGTGTCGACGTTGCCGAGGCGGTTGCGGCCGACCTCGGTCCCGCACAGCCACAAAATGCGGCTCAGGATCCAATCCCGCTCGGGATGCAGTCGGCCCAGCGCAGGGGTATGAAGCTCCCCAGTCCAGCGCCGGCCGACGAACACGGCGCCCACCGGTGCATCCCGTCCGATCAGCGCGCGAATCCGGTGCCAGCCGCGCGGGGTCTGGTAGCTGCCCATCCCTTCCCCGGCGCCGCGGGCGGCGGTCGACACCGGCCAGCGCCGCACGGCGGTGTTGCGGTGCATGAGGGACAGGCTTTGATCCGCCAGCACGATGTGCAGCCAAGCGGCGGGACGAGGTGCGCTCACTGCCGTTCCGCCGCCGTCCAGTCGCGATAGGGATGGTGCACCAGGGAAATATTCAAGAAGCGCGGCTCCTGACTCACTTCGCGCCCCACCCAGGGCGGCAGCACGATGGGCACGTCGGGGTGCTCCAGTTCGATCTCGGCCACCACCAGCCCGGCATTGGCGCCCAAGAACTCGTCCACCTCCCACAGCCGCCCGGCATGGCGCACATGATGGCGACGCTTCTCCACCGGCGGCCCGATGCACAGCTGGGCCAGCATCTCCCGGGCGTCGGTCAGCGGAATGGGATACTCGAACTCATGCCGCACGATGTCCAGCGTCGCGCCTTTGAGGTTGAGCCAGGCGCGATCGCCGGCGATGCGCACGCGGGTGATGGCGCCGCCCTCGAGGTTCAGATAACCCTGAACCAAATCCTCGCTGTGCTCGGCCGCCGCGCGCCAGGCGTCCCCGGTCACCCGGTATTTGCGTTCGATTTCAAGCGCCACGGCGGCTTTCCCGCACGAACAACGCCACCGACTCGACATGGCCGGTGTGCGGGAACATGTCCATCACCCCTGCCGCCGCCAGGCGGAACCCGTGCAGCCGGACCAGATCGCCGGCATCGCGCGCCAGCGTGGCCGGATGGCAGGACACATAGACCACCCGCCGCGCGCCGGTGGCTGCCACGGCCGGCAACACCTCGCGCGCGCCTGAGCGCGGCGGATCGAGCAGCACACCATCGAAGGTGCCGGCACCCCAGGGCGGCGGATCGAGCGCTGCCGGATCGTACAGATTGGCCATGACGAAGCGCGCCTGTATCAGCCCGTGACGCTCGGCGTTGCCACGCGCCTGAGCCACCAGGTCGGCATCGCCTTCGACCCCCACGACCTCACGCGCCCGGCGCGCCATGGGCAACGTGAAATTGCCGAGACCGCAGAACAGGTCGAGCAGCCGCTCATCCGGCGCCGGATCGAGCAGCACCATCGCCTGCGCGACCATGCGCCGGTTCATGGCCTCGTTCACCTGCGTGAAATCATGCGGCCGAAAATGCATCGAGAGACCGTCGTCCGGCAGGCCGTAGGCCAGTATCTGGTCCGGCGCGAAGGCGCCGGGAATGGGGGCCGCGCTGTCGGGACCCTTGGGCTGCAGCCAGAACTGGATCTCGTGCGCCAGACCGAACGCCCGCAAGGCCTCGAGGTCCGCCGCGCTGGGCGTCGCCAGCACACGCAGGACGAGCACGGTCAGCGTGTCGGTGACCGCCACCTCGATCTGAGGCAGCCGATCGGCGATGCTGAGTCCGTCGATGAGTGCGGCCAGCGCCTCCAACCGCCCACCGACCGTTGCGTCCAGCACCTCGCAGCGCATGGCTTCGGCGATGAAGGCCGAGCGCCGCTCACGAAAGCCCACCAACACGCGATTCTTTGCGCGCACCCGGCGCACGCCGAGCCGGGCCTTGCGGCGATAGCCCCAGACCGGCCCAGTCAGCGGCGGCAAGACCCGCTCGGGGCTCACCTGCCCGATGTGCCGCAGGTTGTCGAGGAGGACTTGCTGCTTGGCGAGGATCTGGGCCGCGGGGTCCATGTGCTGCAGGCTGCAGCCGCCGCAGCGGGCGTAGGCGGCGCAACGCGGCTCGACGCGCTCGGGTGCGGGCGTCAGCACCTCGACCACTTCGGCTTCGTCGTAAGTGCGTGTGCGCCGCGTGACCTGGAAGCTCACCGTCTCACCCGGCAGGGCGCCGTGGATGAATACGCGCTTGCCGTCCACGCTGGCGATGCCGTGGCCGTCGTGCGTCATCGCCGTGACCTCGACCGGGGCACCGATCGCGGACACGACCCGCTGCACGCCCCGGCGTCCGCCCATGTCAGTCCGCCCAGGCGGCCGCGAAAGCCTGCAGATGTGGCCGGCCGTCCTCGTCCAGCAGCGCACGCACCCGCGCCCGCTCGGCGTCATAGCCCTCGCGATCGAGCTGGCCGCGCATGAGCGCAAAGCGCAGGTAGACGAGATAGGTGTTGAGCACGTCGGTCTCGCAATAATCGCGGATGCGGCCCAGTTCGCCGGCGAGATAGGCATCCCACACGAGGTTTCCGGCCATCCCCATCTTCCCCGGCTGACCGAGCAGCAGGGCGATGTCCTGCAGCGGCGCCACGGCGCGGCCTTGATAACCCGACAACACGTCCATCAGATCGATGTGGCGCCAGTGGAAACGCGAGAGATAGTTGTTCCAGCGGAAATGGCTGTCCTGCTCGCCCACGTCCCAATAGCGCGGCGCGGCGATGCCGTGGATGAGCGCGCGGTAATGCAGCACGGGCAGGTCGAAACCACTGCCGTTCCAGCTCACCAGCGTCGGCGTGAAACGCTCCAGCCCCTCGAAAAAGCGCTGGATCAGTTCGGCCTCGGACGCTTCCGGATCGCCCAGCGACCACAATTTGAGCTGATCGCCCCGGCGCAGGCACACCGAAATGGCGACGATGCGGTGCAGGTGATGCGGGAGGAAGTCGTCGCCGCCAGTCTTCTGGCGGCGCTGGTGAAACATGATGCGCGCCACGTCCTCGTCGGACAGGCCGTCGGTGTCGTACAGCCGCCGTCCGCCTTCGGTATCGGGCACGGTCTCGATGTCGAAGACGAGCAGGTTCAAGGCCGTTCCTTGTGCGTGGCGTTCAGGCGGGAAATACGCCGGTGGAAAGGTAGCGGTCGCCGCGGTCGCAGACGATGCCGACGATGGTGGCCCCGTTCAGTTCCTGTGCCAACGTGAGCATGGCGGCCACGCAGCCCCCCGAAGAGATGCCGGCGAAGATGCCTTCCTGCGCGGCCAGCGCGCGGGTGGTGATCTCGGCCTTGCGCTGGTCGACGTCGAGGATGCGGTCGACCGCCTCCGGATCGAAGATGCGCGGCAGGTATTCGGTCGGCCAGCGGCGGATGCCGGGGATCTGGGCGCCGTCGGCCGGCTGCACACCGATCACGCGAATGCGCGGATTCTGCTCTTTCAGGTAGCGGGAAACGCCGATGATGGTGCCGGTCGTGCCCATGGAGCTGACGAAGTGGGTGACCCTGCCACCCGTGTCGCGCCAGATCTCGGGGCCGGTGGTTTCATAGTGCGCCAGCGGGTTGTCCGGATTGGCGAACTGATCGAGGATCTTGCCGCGCCCCTCCGCCACCATGCGATCGGCCAGATCGCGCGCGCCTTCCATCCCGGCCTCCGCGGACACCAGAATCACTTCGGCGCCGAAGGCCTTCATGGTCGCCACGCGTTCGCTGCTGGCGATCTCGGGCATGATCAGCACCATGCGATAGCCGCGGATCGCCGCCGCCATGGCCAGCGCGATGCCGGTATTGCCGCTGGTCGCCTCGATCAGCGTATCGCCGGGGCGAATCTGCTGGCGCGCCTCGGCATGCCGGATCATCGACAGCGCGGGACGGTCCTTCACCGAGCCGGCCGGATTGTTGCCTTCCAGCTTGACCAGCAGCGTGTTGCCCGTGGCTTGCCCCAGGCGCTGCAGGCGCACCAGCGGGGTGTTGCCGACGAAGGATTCGATGGTGGGGTAGGTCATGGCGGGATTGTAAGTCATGGCGCCGGGCTGCGAAACGACGACCGTTCAGAAGCCGCTGCAGAATGCGAGTCAAAGGACCATAACAACAGAATAAAGGCTTGACCGCGGAAAGGTCACTCTCGGTCTGCATACGACCCGATGGGCCGTCATGGCGGTAAAAAATGAAGATGGCGTCCCCACGGGGATTCGAACCCCGGTCGCCGCCGTGAAAGGGCGGTGTCCTTGGCCACTAGACGATGGGGACGTGGCGAAAAACTTGGTGGAGCCAGGCGGGATCGAACCGCCGACCTCTTGCATGCCATGCAAGCGCTCTCCCAGCTGAGCTATGGCCCCGAACTCGGGAAGCCGCAAACTTTACGTCCAAGACCCATCTGCGTCAAGCCCCACGCCCGCTGAAACCGCTTCCCGTGTAGTTGTTTTCGATGCAACGCAGCAGGGCCAGGCGCAACGCACCGGCGTTGGGATAGCGTTTGTTGGGATCCTTTTCGAGCGTCTTGTCGATGATGTTGCGCAGACACGCGGGAACGCCGCCCCGCAACGTCATGATATCAGGGTGTCGATCATTCGCAATCCGGCTCATCAGGGTCGCCACCGTATCGCCTTCGAATGGCCGCCGCCCCGTCACCAGTTCGAACAGGACCACGCCCAGCGAAAACACGTCCGAGCGCCCGTCAAGCGGGCGTCCAGAGAGTTGCTCCGGCGACATGTAGGGCGGCGTTCCCAGGACGGTTCCGGTGCGGGTCTTGCCGCTGCTGCCGATACGGGCGATGCCGAAGTCGGCCACCTTCACCTGGCGACCGCTCTTGTCGAGCATGATGTTGCTGGGTTTGATGTCACGATGCACCACGCCATTACGGTGGGCAAAATCGAGTGCTTCGGCCACTTGCGCGGCCATCTCCATGATCCGGTTGATGGGCAGAAGCTGTTCCTTGCGCGTATACCGGCGCATGTCATGCCCGTCGATGAGTTCCATGGCAATGAATCCCAGCCCATGATCTTCGCCGACATCGTAAATCGTCACGATATGGGGGTGGTTGAGTCGCCCGGCCACCTCGGCCTCGTGAAAAAATCGCTCCTTGACCTGTTCCAGTTCCTCGGCATCGAACTCCTGCTGCAGATTGAGGGTCTTGATCGCCACCACACGGTTGATGCGTGGGTCCACACCGCGGTACACGGCGCCCATTGCACCTTTCCCGATTTGGTTCTCAATGGTATATCGACCCAGGGTCCGAACCGAATTCGGCGAATTGGTCGTATTCTTCGGCATCGCTGGGTGTGACGCTGCCGGTTCGGTCTCCAGCATCCGCCGCGGCGCGTGCACGACCGTCGCTGTACCGGCTTCGGGGCCTGGATCGCATGGTGCTGACGGCCGGGTTTTATTCAACATCACGCGCAGAGCTGGCGCTCCGTCCGAAAGAGCAGCCGCACCGGCGACAGCGATCAGGGCCCCATCGGATCCGGAGCGGCCCCACAACCGCCCCCAGAGGCGACGCATGAAGCGGTGCAGGCGGCGCCTTGGTTCGGCCCACCATGGACGCTGGTCGCCATCATCCGCCAGATACGCAAGATCCCGAAAATGTTCCCAAAGCCGATGCCCAGCGGCAATGAGTCCGCCGGTCACCATCAGCACCGCTGGGGCACCAAGCTCTATCCACCAATGATGGGAAATTAGCAGATAGCCGAAGACACACAGCAATCCCATGCCGAAGCCGCCACCCATAGTGATGGCAAGCCACGGGGGCAGCAGCGGCAGTGCGAGTACCATCAGCGCAGCGCCGGCGATGGCGATCCAGCGGCCCTGGTCGGCCCAAGGTGGTCGCATGAAGTAATTCAAGCTCGTCAGACGCTCGGTGACACCGCCGACCCATTCTGCTTCACTTAAAGAACTGTGTGCCGCGGTTGCCCATTGCTGATCGAATTCGGGCGCGTACCCGATCAGCACAAGTCTCCCGCGAAAGAGCCCTATGGGCGTGGGCGGAACATCCGCCAGGCGAACCTTTTTCCACCGCGCGCCGGCGTGATCCATGCGACCCACATAGATGCGCATGTCAGGCATCGTCGGAATGAAAAGATTCCCGACATGTATCCCCTTTCCCGGCTCGACGGTCACTTCTCTGGCTGCCCCCTCCACCCAATGAGCCGCAAGCAAAAGGGGCAATGCCGCGAAATAGCGCCCTTCTTGATTGACGACCAAAGGGATGCTTCGCGTGACACCGTCGCCATCTGCAGGGGTATTCAGAAAGCCAAGCCCAGCCGCCGCATTCGCCAGGCGCGATGCGGGAACCGTGGGTCGTGGGGCAACGGAACCGCCGGCCCAGGCGGGCGCAGTCGGGAGCGCAGTCGTGCCCGAACGCGGCGGGATCGCCCTCTGCAACAAGGCATCCGGCAATGGCGCGGCGTCAGGTTGGGCGCCGAATCGAAAAGACAGATATGTCATGCCGCTTTCCGCCATCACGCGTGACAGCAGCCGGGTTCGGTCGAGGTCCCGCTCGCCTTCTCCGAGCAAACGCTGCATGCGGTTCAAGCTGGCCCGATCCGTCGATACCAAAGTGCTTTCCTGCAGCGTTTGCCTCAAGGCGGTAAACCACGGGGGCAGGCCGGGGTCGGTCTCGAGCGGCAGCAGGATACCAATCCCGCGAGCACCATCTTTTTGAAGTAGATGCACCAGCCGCGCGAGCTGAGTTTGCAGATCCGAGGCTTGGCCGGTCAGGCTACGGGCGTCAATTTCGACGAAAACGCCATCGAGGATGGGCGCTTGCGTGGGCACCCAGCGCAGACCACGGTCGTAGAGCCGCCACTCCAGGTGCTGTAGCACAGGTGCCTGCAACAGCGCGCCAACCCCAACCGTGAGCACCAGAGAGATCTGCCACACCCACTGGCTGGTCAGCCAGTCCTTCCATCGCCTCATCGATCCGCTGCGCCTCGTTGTGTTTCTCTGGCGTTGCGGACCTGCGTGCGGCCGAGCCAGGCCGGAGTCCCGGCCCTATTCCGGGATGGCGGCCCCGGACGATGGAACACCTGCGGCGCTCGGCTGTGCGGATTCCAGCAACGGCTTCAGGAGGTCTATCGGCAAGGGGAAGACCAGGGTTGAGCTCTTGTCTCCGGCAATCTGCGTGAGCGTCTGCAGATAGCGTAGCTGCATGGCCATCGGCGCCTCGGCCAGCACCTGCGCGGCTTCCTGCAGCTTGCGCGACGCCTGCAACTCGCCGGTGGCGTGAATTACCTTCGCGCGCCGGCTGCGTTCCGCCTCGGCCTGCTGCGCGATCGCCCGGATCATGCTTTCGTCCAGATCGATGTGTTTGATCTCGACGTTGGCGACCTTCACGCCCCAGGCATCGGTCTGCACGTCGAGGATGCGCTGCAGGTCGGCGTTCATCTTGTCGCGCTCGGCGAGCATCTCGTCGAGCTCGTGCTGGCCCAGCACCGAGCGCAGAGTGGTCTGGGCGAGCTGGCTGGTGGCTTCCAGATAGTTTTCGACCTGGTTGATGGCCCGCTCGGGATCCACGACGCGGAAGTACAACACCGCATTGACCTTCACCGACACGTTGTCGCGCGAAATCACATCCTGGGTCGGCACGTCCATAACGATGGTGCGCACGTCGACACGCACCATCTGCTGAACGAGGGGCACGATCACGACCAGTCCCGGGCCCTTCACGCGCCAGAAGCGCCCCAGCATGAATACCACGGCCCGTTCGTACTCGCGCAGCACCTTCAGGCCCGATAGCACAAACGCCAGCAGGACCCCTATAACCATGCCAATTGCCGAAATCGTCATAACGCTTTTCCTGTGTCTGCTGTGTTCATTTTCGACTCCACCGGCTCCACCGGCTCCACCGGCTCCACGTCCACGATCAAACCTTGGCGGTTCCGTACCCGTATCGAAACGCCGGCCCGCACCGGCCGATCGCTGCGCGCCTGCCAGATCTCGCCGTGTAACCGGACCCGACCCTGTCCGTCTCTGAAGTCTTCGATCGCCTCTCCATACTCAGTCAGTATCGCCTCGCCACCTGTCGTCACGCCACGGCGCACCGCACGGATGGCAAACGCGGCCAGCAAGGCCACGCCGAGCGCGGAGCCGAGCCCGATCCCGAAAATCAGCCCCCAAGCGATCCGGAATTCAGGGACGTCGCGATCGAACAACAGGATCGAGCCGAACAGAAACGCCACGATGCCGCCGATGCCGAGCGCTCCGAAGCTCGGCATCACCGCCTCGGCCACCATCAGCAACACACCGAACACCACCAGCGCCATGCCGGCGTAGTTCACCGGCAGGGCCTGAAAAGCGAACAGCGCCAGCAACAGGCAGATGCCGCCGGCGATGCCGGGCAGGCCGACCCCGGGGTGGTAAAACTCCAGGATCAGGCCATAGATCCCGACCAGCATGAGCAGATAGGCAATGTTGGGGTCCGTGATCACCGCGAGCAGGCGGGTGCGCCAATCCGGAGGTATCGTCACCACCGTGCGATGCTGCACATCGAGCACCGTTGCCCGCCCGCCGGCCTCGACCTGCCGCCCCTGAACCTGCCGCAACAGATCGGGGAGATCGGCCGCCATCACCTCGATTACGCCCTGCTCCAGCGCCGCGTGTGCCGACAGACTGGCCGCTTCGCGCACCGCATGTTCCGCCCAGTCGGCATTGCGCCCGCGCAGTTCGGCCAGCGCGCGCAGGTAGGCCACGGCGTCGTTGCGTGCCTTCAGGGCCAGGGTATCGGCTGAGGTGGGCTGCCGCGCGTGATCCGGCTCGCCATCGGAGGCGTCGGGGCGCGCCGGTGCTTCGGGGGCGCCGCTGCCCGGGCCGATCGCCACGGGCGTGGCAGCGCCCAAATTGGTTCCCGGCGCCATGGCGGCGAGATGGCACGCGTAGAGGATGTAGGTGCCGGCGCTGGCGGCACGGGCGCCGGCCGGGGCGACGAAGCCCGCAACAGGAACAGGCGAGGCGAGGATGACTTGCACGATGTCGCGCATGGCGGTATCGAGCCCACCGGGTGTGTCGATTCGCAACACGACGAGCGCGGCGTTCTCCTCACCCGCCCGTGCCAGCGACCGCACCAGATAGTCGCTGCTGGCCGGTCCCACTGCCCCGGTCAAGGTCAGTTCGACCACCCGACCGGCCAGCGACGACGAGTCAGCTGCCCCTCCCGGGCCTGCAACCAGACCGAGCAGACCGGCAAACAGCCAGCGCATGATCAATGCCCGCACACGCCCTCCTTCCAGAAAACGCTGCCGGCATCCCGGCTAGCTTTGACTGTGCCGCAGCGCCGCCTGGATGCGCGTGAGGCTCTTGTCCCGCCCCAGCAGCTGCAGCGTCTGGTCGATGGGCGGCGACACGGACGTGCCGCTCACCGCCACGCGCAGGGGCTGGGCGACCTGCCCCATCTTCCAGCCGCCCGCAGCGGCCACGGTTTCGATGGCGCCATGGATCGCCTCGGTCGTCCATTCGGCCAGATCGGCGAGCGCCGCTGCCGCCGCAGTGAGTGCGCCACGCCCCTCCTCGCCCAGATGCTTGGACACTGCCTTCTCATCGTAGACAACAGGGTCGGCAAAGAAAAACCGCGCACCCTCGGCCATCTCGACCAGCGTCTTGCTGCGCTCACGCAACGCGCACACGATCCCGGCGAGATCCGGACCAGCGTCCGGATCGACGTCCAGCCGAGCCAGATGCAGCCGCAGATGCTCGGCCACGTACGCGGGGTCAGCCGTTTTCAGATAATGCTGATTGAGCCAGAGCAGCTTGTCGGGGTTGAAGGTCGATGGCGCGCGGTGCACGGCCTTGAGATCGAACAGCTCGATCATCTCGGGCCGGCTGAAGATTTCCTGATCGCCATGCGACCAGCCGAGCCGCACCAGATAGTTGAGCAGCGCCTCGGGCAGGTAGCCTTCGTCGCGGTACTGCAGCACGCTGACCGCGCCGTGACGCTTGGACAGGCGCTGGCCGTCCGCGCCCAGGATCATCGGCACGTGGGCATAAACCGGCGGGGTCACGCCCAGCGCCCGCAACAGGTTGATCTGCCGCGGGGTGTTGTTGATGTGGTCGTCGCCGCGGATGACGTGCGTGACCCCCATGTCCGCATCGTCCACCACCACCGTGAAGTTGTAGGTCGGCGTGCCGTCCGAGCGGGCGATGATGAGGTCGTCGAGTTCGGTATTGTCGAAGGCGATGGAACCGCGTACCAGATCCTCAAACACCACCTGTCCGTCGACCGGATTGCGAAAGCGCACGACGGGGCTCACGCCCTCGGGCGGCGGGTCGTGCCGATCGCGGCACAAGCCATCGTAGCGCGGCTTTTCCTTGGCAGCCATCTGTTCGGTGCGCAAGGCTTCCAGGCGCTCGCGGCTGCAATAGCAGTGATAGGCCGACCCCTCGGCGAGCATGCGCGCGATCACCTCCCGGTAACGATCAAAGCGCCGGGTCTGGAAGTAAGGCCCTTCGTCGTGCGCCAGTCCCAACCAGGCCATACCTTCGAGTATGGCCTCAACATATTCATCCGTCGAACGTTCCCGATCAGTGTCCTCGATGCGCAGAATGAAGCGTCCGCCCATACGGCGGGCATGGAGCCAAGAAAACAGCGCGGTACGGGCGCCCCCGATGTGGAGATGGCCGGTGGGGCTGGGGGCGAAACGGGTGACGACGGTCATGACGCAAGCGGACTCCAAGGCGGAGCGCAGTTCCGAAAGCAACTGCGCGGGACCGCCGATGTTAGCAAAGTCACCCGGAGTGGCTCACATCCAGTCGGTCAGCAAAAAACCGAGGCTCAGCCGGTTGGCGATGAAGTCGTAGTCGATCAGCCCCGGGTGTAAGCTCCCCCGTCAACTGGACATCAGTTCGTAGAGACTTTCGCCTGTTGTGACTCGTACTGCCGCCGGTATTCCAGCGGGGTCATGTCGTCGAGGCTGTCGTGCGGGCGCTCCTCGTTGTATTCGAGCAGCCATTCCC
>DATLZY010000069.1:0-67695 GCA_035573755.1 Candidatus Acidiferrales bacterium | reverse complement strand
ACGCAGTGGCGGATGACCTGGCCTGTCGTGCAGCGTATCCGCGATGCCTGCATCGAATAAGCCGAAGCGTTGCTGGGCCGCATCCCGCCTCAACATCCGCGCCAACCCCAGCGGCAGCCGGCCGGGCCCCTTGCCGGCCGGGTAGTACGGTGCGAGCTGTGCCAGGAACCGATCGCGGCGCGTCGGCTTTTTCTTGCCGGCGTACTCGAGGTCGGAAAAGCGCGTTTGCATGACGCGTCCTCACCACCGCTGCGGGTCAGAGCGTGGTGTCTCAAGGCCGGAATCTCGTCGGCAAGGGGACAGAATAAATCAGCGGTTCATAAACAGAGACCGTTGATTCGATGCGCCGTTCATCGATCGCTTTCTCCCCAGTGACGGAACCGCACATGGATCATAGGTCGGCCTCGTGCGGTTGGGTAAGGCTTGTTCGGGGGGGTTGCTAAAAACGCCCGCACGACTTATCGGCCAAGCAAGTGACATGCCGCCGTGATTTCAACGTGGAGATGGATGTAAGGCATTGACTTGCCGTGCGATCGGGTTGCTGTGCCCGATCGTTGTCGCATGACGGGCATCGGGGAACCAAGGCTTGTTGGCTTTCGGACGCACGCCGACACTTCCCGCTGAACGCCTTTGTCGCGGCGCCGTTGGATCTTGGCGGTTGAAATCGGCTGCAGAATGGGGGCAGAGGCAGCCGGTAATCCTGTAATGAGGACAAGCGGGTCCACAAGACGGTCGTTCAGCCGCAGTTCTCGCCCAGTTCCCGCCGGTCGAAGGAGACGGCCTTGATCAGAGCGCACACCGGCTGGCCTGGCCGCAGGCCCAGGCGGTCGACCGATTCGCGCGTGATGCGCGCGCGCAGGTGCTGCGCGGGCGGCCCGGGCAGTTCCAGCAGCACTTCGGCGTAGGCGCCGGCGGCTTCGGCATCGATGCGCAGCACGCGCGCCGCGAGCTGGTTGCGGATGCTGGTGCCGGCGACCTGATCGAGCGCGAGAGCGACGTCGCGCGCCCGTACGCGCAAGCGCACCGGCGTGCCCGGTGCGGCGTCGATGTGCGGCAGCGTGAGGTGCTGGCCGGCGAGATCAAGCTCGGTCAGCGCGTAGTCATCCATTTGGCATTGCACGCGGGCGTCGAGCAGCGTGCCGGCTTCGAAGTGGCCGGACACGGCCTCGGCCTCCGGGCGCTCCAGCACGGCGTGCGCCTCGCCGCGCGCCACGACGCGGCCATTGGTGAGAATCAGCACCTCGCCGGCGAGCTGGGCGACCTCCTCCACCGCGTGCGAGACGTAGATCAGCGGGATGCGAAAACGGCCGGGCAGGGCGCGGATGTAGGGCAACAGTTCCGCCTTGCGCTTGAGGTCCAGCGCGGAGAGTGGCTCGTCCAGCAGCAGCAGGCGCGGGTTGGCGAGCAGCGCGCGGGCAATGGCGACGCGCTGGCGCTCACCGCCCGACAGGCCGGTCACCGCGCGCTCCAGCAGCGGCGCGAGATCCAGCGCGGCGATCACCTCATCGAGCATCGGTGCCGGCGTGCCCCCGTTGGCCGGTCGGGCGTGGCGTTGTGCGAAGCGCAGATTGCCGAGCACGCGGCGGTGCGCGAACAGCCGTGCATCCTGGAACACGTAGCCGATGCCGCGTCGGTGTGGCGGCAGGTTCAGGCCCGTCGCGGAGTCGGCGAGCAGGTTGCCATCGAGCGCGATGCGCGCGCGCTGCGGTGCTACCAATCCAGCCAGCGCCCGCAGCAGCGTGCTCTTGCCACTGCCCGAGGTGCCCATCACGGCGGTGATGCCGGCAAGTTCCAGCGCTTCGTCGACTTCCAGCGCAAAGCCTGGATAGCGCAGCGCGAGCGCGATCTCCAGCCTCATGCGGCATGCACCGGGAAGCGGCGGTTCAGCGCGTAGACCAGCACCAGTACCGCGAACGAGAACGCCAGCAGGCCGCCCGCCAGCAGGTGCGCGGCGGCGAAATTGAGCGTCTCCACCTGCTCATAGAGGGCGATCGAGATCACCCGCGTTCGGCCGGGGATGTTGCCGCCCACCATCAGCACCACGCCGAACTCGCCGAGCGTGTGCGCAAACCCGAGCACGGCGGCGGTGAGATAGCCGCGCGCGGCGAGCGGACTCGCCACGGTGAAAAAGGCATCCAGCGGCCGCGCGCCGAGTACGGCGGCGGCCTCCAGCGGCCCGCGGCCAACCGCCTCGAACGCTGCCTGCAGTGGCTGCACCACGAAGGGCAGCGAGTAGAGCATCGACGCCAGCACCAGACCGCTGAACGAGAAGGTGAGGGTTTCGCCGGTCAGCTTGAGCCAGGCAGCGCCGAGCGGCGCGCCCGGCGCGAACAGCACCAAGAGGTAAAACCCGAGCACCGTCGGCGGCAGCACCAGCGGCAGCGCGGTGACGGCCTCGACGAGTGGTTTCGCGCGGTTGCGGGTGTGTGCCAGCCACCAGGCGAGCGGTGTGCCGACGACCAGCAGCAGCGCGACGGCGACCCCGGCCAGGCGCAGCGTGAGCCAGACCGGGTCGAGGTCGATGGCCATGGCTCAGGGCGCCGGCAGGTCGTAGCCCAGCGACGTGATCACCTCCCGCGCCGCCGGCGTCTTGAGGTAGTCGAGCAGCGCCTTGGCGGCCGGGTTGTTCTGGGCGCGGCTGATCAGGATGGCGTCCTGATTGAGTGGCGGATAGAGAGTCTGCGGCACCAGCCACTGGCTGCCCGGCTTGTCGCCGCCGAGCACCGACGAGTAGGCCACGAAGGCGACTTCGGCGGCGCCGCTGGCTGCCATGCCATAGACCTGACCGATGTCCTCTGCGCGCACGATCTTCTCCTGCAACCCGGCCCACAGGCCAAGCTGTTCGAGTGCGCGCTGTGCTGCCGCGCCATAGGGCGCCACCGCCGGATTGGCGATGGCCAGATGCCGGAACGCGCCTGCTTTCAGATAGGCCTCGCCGTCACTGAACGCGCCGGCCTGCGGGCTCCACAGCGCCAGGCGCCCGATGGCGTAGGTAAAGCGCGACGCCGGCACGCCGAGGCCCGACTTGGCCAGCAGCTCCGGCCGCTCGGCGTCGGCCGACAGCAACACGTCGAACGGCGCCCCCTGCTGAATCTGCTGCAGGAACTTGCCGGAGGAGCCGAGTACCAGGGTCAGATTGTGTCCGGTGGCGCTTTCAAAGCCGGGCTCGATCCGCGCCATGGCCGGGCCGAAGTTTGCCGCGACCGCCGCGACCACCTCTGCGGCACGGGCCGGCGCAGCGGACAGCAGCACTACGGCAAGGTAGAACGTCATCAGGAGTGAGCGCAATGAGGTCATGATCAGAATTCCCTGTGTTGTATCGAAGCGTCTGCACGGTCAGTTCAGAAATCCACATGCAGGCGCGCACCGATGATCGATGGTTCGTCCTGATCGGCTGCGTTGCCGGGCCGGTCGAGTTCGAGGACGCGGATGTAGTTCAGCATGAGCCGGATGTTGGAGGTCAGGTAGCCGTTGAGCGCCAGTGTCAGGTTGCGCTCCTCACCGCCGACGATGTTGCCGTCGTTGAGGTTCACCTCGCTGACGCGGGCGGCCAGCTCCCAGGCACCGATGCCGCCCAGACCCACGCTGGCTTTTGGTATGACGCGGTCGAACACGCCCTCGGACGCCTTGTACGGGCGGCGCTCGCCGGTCATCAACCACGCCGCTTGCGCGTGCCAGCCGGAGAAATTCACATCTTCGGCGGTGTCGCCACGATCGAGAACCGTGCGCATGTACTCGGCCTGAAAACTCACCGGCCCCCACAGGCTGGCCAGTTCCGCATTGGCGGATGTGAAATGATCGGTGTTCGAAAGGACGCCGGAGTCGACCAGGAACACACCCGTCACATTCGATTCAGGCTTGCTGCGAAAGCGCAGCGCGTTGGTGGAGTCGTTCGAATCGTGTCGGCGCGCGCCGGCACCGAGGTGCAGCACCGCATTGTCGGTCAGAATGGGCGCGTAGGTGCCCCGGGCGGCCACGTTCCAGCCTTCGTCGCCCTCTTTATCGACGTCGCCATCGGGTTTCTCGCCGAACACACCGCCGGCCAGACTCCAGTTTGCCCCGGCGCTGCGCAGCTCGGCACCGATGCCGCGACCGGGCGTCAGGATGTCGTTGACGCCCCGCTCCAGAAAAATCGTGGTGTTATCCGAGGTGAGCTGCTCCATGCCGAACGGCATCTTGAAGTTCCCGACCGTGATGAGTGCCGGCGCGAAGCCCTTGTAGCGCATGTAGGCGTCGGTGATGCCCTTGTTGCGCGTGGCCGAATCGGCGAATTCGTACTCGAACATGTAATCGAAGTCGCGCGCCAGCGTGCCGCGCATGTACATGCGCGCGCGGCGGAAGTCGGTCCCATCGCCCAGGTCCTGCTTGTCTTCGTCGTAAGCAGCGGCGTCGATGTCCAGGCGCCCGCCGGCCTGGAAGCTGAAATCTCCTCCCGGCGACTGAAATTTTAAGCTCTTGCCGTCGCTGACCGGGCGGATCACGGCTGCCGACTCGACGGCTTGTCGCGCCTGACGTTCGGTGTCGAGCTGAGTCCTCAACTGGCCGACCATCTGTTCGAGTTGATCGAGGCGTTGCTGCAGGGCTTCGAGGTCGGCGGGCGGCGCTTCGGCGGCATGTACCGGGCCGAGCGCGACCGCACCGACCATTGCCGTGGCGATGGCGGGACGTCGCATGCGTTTCTCCTTTTCGGGCAGGTAGGGTTGCGAAAGTGAGATGTCAGGCGTTGACCCCCAGGATCACGCTGCCGGCCTTGAACACGGCGCAGGCCCGGCTGCCTTCGGTGAGCGCGAGGCTTTCGAGGCTGTCGAGGGTGATGATGGCGCTGATGGTGGCGCCACCCGGTAGGTCGATCACCACATCGGCGTTCACGCTGCCGCGCGTGATGCGCGCGACCTTGCCACAGAGCCGGTTGCGGGCCGAGAACTTGACCTTGGGATCATCCTGGGTGATCAGCACCGAAGAGGCCTTGATCAACGCCCATACTTCGCTTCCGGGTGTCAGTCCAAGTCTGGCCAGGCTTTCCACGGTAATCATGGCGACGATCTGGTCTCGCGCGTTGAGCGCAACAGTCACCTCGGCATTTACATTGCCGCTCCGAATGTGTGTGACGGTTCCGAAGAATTGGTTGCGGGCACTGGTCTTGATGGCCAATCTCCTGATGAGGGCGAGCGTTTCCGGCTGATCCAATCGCGACTGCAGCTCGATCAGAAAACGGCGCTGGTGTTCCAGCACCAAGCGATGCGTGTGTACCAGACGTTGGCCGGCTGGCGTGAGATGGGTACCGCCGCCGTCGCTGCCGCCGCTGTGCGTCGCGATCATCGGTTCGCCGGCCAGGTTGCGCAGGGCATCGACGGCATTCCAGGCTGTGCGATAGCTCATGCCGACGGCTTTGGCGGCCTTGGCGATGGAGCCCGTGCGCTCGATCTGTTCGAGCAGGTCGATGCGTGTGTCCTCGATGGGCGCCTGATGGCCCGTCTCCAGTGCGACACGTCCCTTGAGTTGCCAACGGGGTTGGGGGTCCATGGGGTTCTTCCGAATGCGTATTGCAAAATTATGCATAACGCAGGATGCACGAGGCAAACTTCCAGAAACCGTACAAGCCGGCCAAAAAACCCTTTTTACTTTATAAAAATCAGATGATTATGTATGTTTCAGCCGATGGGGTCGGCTTGAGGCTCGAACCGTCATCGCGATCCGGTTTCAGATGTCCGCAACCAGACACGGCGGCTGTCGGTCATCGACTCATAAGACGGGATTGCGCTGTGGCCTGCCGAGCGCTGCAAGGCAGCGGTTTCAAAGGGTGGCAGGCGTCGTGAGCGGATGCACGGCAATCCCGTCTGCGGCAAGCCGCTCGCGCAGGGTTCGGACGAGCGCGAGCGCAGCTGGGCTATCCCCATGCACACAGAAGGTGTCGGGGCTCAGCGCGACCCTTTGCCCGGTTCGGGTCATCAGTAGACCGGTGCGCAGAAGGGCGAGCACCTGTCGAACTGCATCCTCCGGATCGTCGATCAAGGCGTCCGGATGATCGCGCGGGGTCAGGCTCCCATCGGCCTCGTAACGGCGGTCGACAAAAGCCTCCGCGGCGACACGCAATGCAAGCCTTCGGCCGGCCGCGATCAGTGCGCTGCCGGCAAGACCGACCAGCGCGAGGTTCGGATCGACGTCATGCACGGCTCGCGCGATGGCCATTGCAAGGTTCATCTCGCGGGCCGCCTGGTTGTAGAGCGCGCCGTGCGGCTTGACGTGCGTGAGGCGTGTTCCCGCCGCATGGGCATGCGCTGCCAGGGCTTCGATCTGTTCCGCCACCAGCCGATGGATCGCGGCGGTCGGTAAATCAAGGGCACGGCGGCCGAAGTGCTCGGGATCGGCGTAGCCGGGATGGGCGCCGATGGCACGATCGTGAGCCGCAGCGAGGGCTACGGTGCGGGCCATGGTGGCCGCATCTCCGGCATGGGCGCCGCAGGCGATGTTGACCGAGGAGACGAGCGGGATCAGCGCATCATCGGCCGGGCTGCCTTCGCCGACATCGGCGTTGAGATCGATCGCGATGGGAGGTGGCGGCAAGTTCATGACGCGGCGATGACCTCGAGCAACAACGGCTCAACGCTGCGCAGGAAGGGGCGCGCGCACCGGCACGGCCGCTGGCAGTTGCATGGTGACGCAGTGCAGGCTGCCGAACTGGCGGATCAGCGCGCTGCAATCGATCGGCATGATGCTCCGGTCCGGGAACGCCTCGGCCAGACGCGACTGAGCGGCCCGGTCGGCCGGGTCCCCATAGACCGGGAGCAGCACGGCGCCATTGACGATGAGGAAGTTGGCATAGGTGGCTGGGAGCCGTCGCCCATCGGCATCGTGGATGGCGCGGGGCAGGGGCAGCGCGATCAGCCGGTAGGGTTGGCCATCGGCGCGTCGCAGCGCCGCGAGTTCTTCCGCCATGGCGCGCAGCGGCGCGAAGTGGCTGTCCGCAGGATCGTCGCAGCCCTGGTAGACGATGGTTTCGGGGCCGGCAAAACGGGCCAGGGTGTCGATGTGACCATCGGTGTCGTCGCCTTCCAGATGGCCTTGGGTGAGCCAAAGCACCCGCTCGATGCCGAGCGCCGCTCGCAGGCGAGTTTCGGCAGTGGCGCGGGTGATGCCGGCATTGCGCCGGGGATCGAGCAGGCAGGAGGTGGTCGTCAGCAGCGTGCCCCGGCCATCGCTTTCCAATGCGCCACCCTCGAGCACGAAATCCACCCGCCGCAGCGGCGTGTCGCCGAACACGCCGGCCTGATGCAGCGCCGCGGGAATGGCGTCATCGAGTTCGCTGTCATACTTGCCGCCCCAGGCATTGAAGGTGAAGTCGAGCAGCACCGGCCGACCGTTATCGAGAACGGTGAGCGGGCCGTGATCCCGCACCCAGGAATCGTTGCTGGGCGCGACGGTCACCTGCAGGCGAGCCGCCTGATCCGTCGGGGCCGCGATGCGCGCCCGCACCGCTTCCACCAGATCCGGATGATGCACGCCGACGATCAGCGATTCGTGGGCCAGCACCGCGCGGGCGATGGTCGCGAAAGTGGTCTCGGCGGCGTCAAGGTTCGGTGCCCAGTCGGTCTCGGCATGGGGCCAGGTGAGCAGGACGGCGGACTGGGTTTCCCATTCGGCGGGAAAACGCAGGGCGGGTGCGGTCATGGGGATGTTTCCACAGGGACGGGGCGAAAAGTAGAGCATAATCGCCCTCATTGCTGAAAGCGCGCCGCTTTGACGGGCGCGCACGAAGTCGCTGGGGAGGACGCATGCGGCGCGCACTGGTCATCGGTCACGTGGCTTTCGAGGATCTGGGTACTCTGGCGCCGGCACTGGCCGAGGCCGGATTCGCGGTCCGCACCCTGCAGGCCGGTGTGGATCCCTTACCGGTGGCTGACGACATGGCTGCGGATCTTCTCGTCGTGCTCGGAGGCCCCATCAGCGTTTACGACGAGGCTGCCTATCCCTTTCTGGCAACCGAAAAAAACCTGATCGGCGAACGCTTGCGCCGCGGGGGCGTGACGCTCGGCATTTGCCTCGGGGCCCAACTCATGGCCGCAGCCTTGGGCGCGCGGGTCTACCCGGGATCGGCGGGCAAGGAGATCGGCTGGGGTTCGCTCCTGCCGACGCCGGCCGGCCGCGCCTGTGCCGAGTTGGCGCCGCTGTTCGCGCCGGGGGTGTCGGTGCTGCACTGGCATGGCGATACCTTCGACTTGCCGCCCGGCGCGACCCATCTGGCGGCCAGCGAACGCTACGCCCAGCAAGTCTTCGTATATGGCGACCATGGCTGGGGCTTTCAGTGCCACCCGGAGGTGCGGGGTCGGGACCTGGAGCGCTGGCTCATCGGCCATGCCTACGAGCTGGCGCAGGCCGGTATCGACGTCAACGCGCTGCGCGCCGAGACGCGGACGCGGGCCGAAACCCTGGAACGGGCGGCCGGGCACGTTTGGCGAAACTGGCTGTGTGCTCGCTTCGATTGAGTTCCGGGCCTGCCGGTCGGCGGGCGTGATTTCACTGGGCGGCCGTTTAGCCCGTTCCGTCTTTCCGCGTCTCGACGTGCTGTGGCGCCAGGTATCGTTCGAAGATCTGCTCCGCCGGCAGCGGTCGCGAAAAGTGATAGCCCTGCACGCCGTCGCAACCCCAATTGGACAGGAGGTAATGCTGATCCGCGGTCTCGACGCCTTCGGCGACCACGCGCATGTTCAGGCTGTGCGCGAGGCTGATGATGGTCGAGGTGATCGCGGCATCGGCGGGCTGGCTCGTGATGTCCTGGATGAAACTGCGGTCGATCTTGAGCTTGTCGATGGGAAACTTCTTGAGGTATCCCAGCGCCGAGTAGCCGGTCCCGAAGTCGTCTATGGCCAGCGCGATGCCGCTGTCCTTGAGTGCTGCCAGAACGTCGTGGGTTTGCGGACTGGCGTCGATGAGCATGCCTTCGGTCAATTCCAGCTCGATCTGGCTGCCCGCGATGCCGTTGCGCGCCAAGGTGGACAGAATGACCTCGCGGAGGTCCGCCTGCCGGAACTGCAGGGGCGACAGGTTGAAAGCCATGGGAACGAGGGCGCAATTCATGCGCTGCCATTGTGTGACCTGGCGGCACAGTTCCTCGAGCACCCACTGCCCGATGGGGATGATGAGGCCCGTGTCCTCGGCGATCGGGATGAACTCGGCTGGCCCAAGCGCTTCGCCGTCGCGCGGCTGCCAGCGCAACAGGGCTTCCAGGCCGCTCAGGGTGCCTGCGTCGGTGTCGATCTGGGGCTGATAATGCAAACGGAACTCACCTTGGTCCAGGGCGCGCCGCAAGCGGGTTTCAAGGCCAAGTCGCTGCTTGACGCGCTCGGCCATCTGGCGGCTGAAGCTGCGGATCTGCGAGCGGCCGACGGCTTTCGCTGCGTACATCGCGGTGTCGGCGTTCTGGAACAGGGCCGCCATGTCCTCGCCGTCATCCGGAAACTGACTGATGCCGAGACTGAGGGAGACGTTGAGCTTGAAATTGCCGATCTCGAACGGTTCCTCCATGGCTTGGCGTATGCGCTCGGCCTGATGCAGCGCGGGGGAGTCATCCGATAGGTCGGGCAGGACGATGATGAATTCGTCCCCGCCGGGCCGGGCGATCAGAGCAGACGAATCCAGGAGGCTCGCGAGTCGGATCGCGACCGCACAGAGCAAACGGTCCCCGACGGTGTGGCCCAGGGAATCATTGATCGTCTTGAAGTTATCCAGGTCGATGAAGAGTACGGCCAGCTTCTTTCCGGCTTGTCGATGCTCGTTCAGCAATTGCGGCAGCAAGCGGTCGATACCGTAACGGTTCGGTAAGCCCGTCAGGGCGTCGTGGCTGGCCTGATGTTCCAGTTGTTCCGCAATGCGGCGCCGCTCGGTGATGTCGGAGAACATCGCGATGACATGGGTGATGTGGCCGGCGCCGTTGCGCAGGGCACTGAGCGTCAGCCAGATCGGAAACACCTCGCCAGTACGCCGCACGAGTTCCAGTTCACCCTGCCAGAATCCGGTTTGACGAACGGCTTGCAGTGCCTGACGGTGGGACTCCAGTTTCGATCCCGGCGTCAGGATTTCATAGGACGGGCGGCCGATCGCCTCCTCGCGCGGCCATCCGGTCAGCGCGCAAAACGCGGGATTGACCGAGACGATGCGCTGTTCCACGGCGTCGATGATGCCGATGCCTTCGGCGCTGTTTCGAAACACCTGATCCGCCAGGCGCAGTTCCCGGTCGGCCGCCAGTTGCTCGGATATGTCTCGCAGAATGACCGTGCAAAGCTCGTCTCTGCCGATGTGCGTCCGGCTGAGCGTGGTTTCGACCGGAAACTCCGTCCCGTCCCGGCGCAGTCCCTTCACGCGCTGGACTGTGCCGATCTGCCCGGTCCTGAACTGCTTGAATCCGGCATGGTAGCGTTCCGGGATCAGCCGACTTACCGGTTGGCCGACGATTTCAGTCGCGGGGTAGCCGAAATGGTGTTCGGCCGCCTTGTTGAAGAGGATGATGCGGTCGGCGCCGTCGATTGCGACGATGGCGTCCTGAACCGAGTCCAGCACGGCGCGCCGCAAGGCTTCGCTGGCCCGGATCGCGTCTTCGGCCTGTTTGCGTTCGCTGATGTCGGTGTGGGTGCCGATGATGCGCAGCGGAATCCCCTCGGCGTTGCGGGCGATCACCTTGCCGCGATCCAGAATCCAGGCATAGTTCCCGCTCTTGGTCCGCAACCGGTACTCGAGGGCGTAGCTTTCCTGATCCCGGCTGCGAATGAATGCCACCAGGGCCTGCATCACGCGGTCTTTTTCCTCAGGGTGAAGCCGTTTCGCCCACTCGCCGAGATCGTTGGGCAGCTCGTCCGGCTCGTAGCCCAGCATGCGTTTCCAGCGCGGGGAATAGAACACCGTGTTTTTTTCGGTGTCCAGGTCCCAGACGCCCTCGCCGGCGCCATCGAGCGCGAATTCCCAGCGTGCATTGCTGGCCTTGAGTGCCTCCTCCATCTGCTTGTGCGCGGTAATGTCCTGGACTGTTCCAAACATGCGCGTCGGCTTGCCGGTGGCATCGAACTCCGTGTGTCCTCGCGCATGGATCCAGCGCCATGTTCCGTCCGGAAGTTGCAACGGATATTCCGTCTCGAGGGATTCACCGGTGGTCAGGCTGCGTTCGACAACAGAGAGATAGTGGGCCAGGTAGGGTGGCGCGATACGCTTGGCAATGTCTTCCAGCGTGATTTTGATCTGGTCCTCAGGAATGAAATACAGCCGTCTGGCCTCGGCAGAGCCTTCGATTCGATCGTGTATAGGATCCAGGGTCCAGGAACCGAGTTGGCCTACGCGCTGCGCTTCTGCGAGATGAGCCTCGCTTTCGCGTAGCCGCTGCTCCGTCTGCTGGCGGATCTCGTCCTTGCGCAATGTTTCGAGGGCGTAGGCAATGTCGTCCGCCAATTCGCCGAGCAGTTCGAGGCTCTGGGGCGAGGCAATGCTTGCGTCACCATACATCGCGAGCACACCGGTCATCTCGGCATCTTCCCGTAGCGGCAGGTGGACGGCATGCGTAGGCTTGTTGCCTTTGCCGTATTCCTGCCAGAACGGCCAGACGGGGTCGGTGTCCGGAATGGGGTGCTGAACCCCGATGCGCCCTTCTCGGAGCGCTCTTGTGCTGGGGTGGATCGTGTCGACGTTCAAGGCGATCTGCGGCGTGAATGATGGGCTTGCATGACTGCCCGCCACCGTGCCAACGAGTTCATCGCCTTCACGCATGGCGAGGCCAACCAGTCCGAAGTGGTCGGACCGCACCAGAATGCGGCAGATGCTGCCGAAGAGCCAGCGCCGGTCGTGCGCCCGAATCAACGCGGTACGCACATCGTTGATCAGCGTGAGCAAGCCGATCAGTTCGGGTTCCATTTCGGCCGTCGCGGGTGGCGGTGACGCGATCGGCATTTTATCGTCGCTGGGATCGGTCATGACCTTGCTCCAGCCGCATGATGCCATCACGCGGCGCACGATCTGCGGTGACATGGGCGGCGTATGGTATCGGGCCGACCGTTACGTTATTTTTAACAATGTGGATATGGTGTCTCATCGGCCGCTCGCCGGATCGCTTGAAACCAAGGCCCAGTCGCCCGGTAGCGTCGTCAGTTCGCGGATGCGTGCGAGGCACTGCAGCACCAGGCCACCCAGTCCGAATGCGCTCCAGCCCAGCACCAGAAAGCCCCAGTGGATGGGCGCCGCGAAAAGCTCCTCGGAATAGAAGAAGGCGTGGCCCCATTCGTTGAAGCCGATGTTGGGCATCATCAGGATCGGACCCATGGCGATGAGCGCTGCCGGCATGGAAACGCGATGGCGGAAGGCCGGCAAGCGGGTATGGATCCAGATGAAGGCGACCAGGAGCGACGCGCCGAAGGCGGGGATCGCAAAGTATTGCAAGCCGATATGGGTGGGCGTGAAATCCGTATCGCGGATGGTGATCTGATGCCAGGCGGCGTCGGATTCGGCGAACACGCCGAGCGTGAACAGGACCATCACGCTTCCGAGCGCGAGGACGCTGATCACCAGATAATAGCGCCACAACTCATCGGCCGGTGAAAGCTGGCTCAGGTCGCGCTCACGGCTGAACCAGGCCCACGCCATGCCGCTGCCGCCCAGCAGAACCAGCGCGACGCCTTGTCCCCACAGCAGGCGCATCCAGTAAATCTGGAATTCCGGCTCGAAGTAATCGAGTCCGACGGTGAATGCGTGGGTCTGCTGGTACCAGCGGTAGAGGCCGAAAACGACCACAAACACCAGCATGGCCGCTGCGACGGGAAGCAAAGGCAGGCGGACGCCATCGCGCGGGGCGACCCTCATGTCCTTGGCGCATCGCGGGTCGCCACGGGACGAGAGCGGCTCGGTCTGTGGGCTGGGGCGGTCGGGCAAAACGAGGCTGGCTTCCATGATGCCCCCCTTTTCGCTGATGTTTTATCGTTGCCTAGTGGGTTATCGGTGGCGCGCCCCCTGACTTGAATGCGCGCGCCCCTTTAGAGATTTAGTTCACGCGGCCACGAAATCAAGCGTGTATTCATGCCAATGCAAGAGTTCGATATGCCGCGGCGAGCGTGTAAAATTGGCTCCCTCAATCAATTTTCGGGCAAGCATGAATTCTTATGGCCGCGATCGGCACTGAAACGATCTTGAGTGTACGGCACTGGAACGAGTCGCTGTTCAGCTTTACGACCACGCGCGACTCGGGGCTGCGCTTCGAGAACGGCCAATTCGTCATGATCGGCCTGGAGGTCGGCGGCCGGCCCCTGATGCGAGCCTACAGCATCGCCAGCGCCAATTACGAGGAACATCTCGAATTCTTCAGCATCAAGGTTCAGGATGGTCCGTTGACCTCGCGGCTGCAGCATCTGCAGGAAGGCGACAGTTTGCTGGTGAGCCGCAAGCCCACGGGGACGCTCGTGCTCCACGATCTGCGGCCCGCCCGGCACGTCTATCTGTTCGCCACGGGAACGGGACTCGCGCCGTTTCTCAGCATCATCAAGGATCCCGAGACCTACGAGCGCTTCGAGCGGGTGGTGCTGGTGCATGGTGTGCGGCGGGTCTGTGACTTGGCCTACCGCGATTTCATCATCCACGAATTGCCCCGGAACGAGTTCTTCGGCGACGCGGTGCGCGAAAAGCTGATCTATTATCCGACGGTGACACGTGAGCCCTTCGTGCATCAGGGTCGGATCAACGATTTGATGGTCTCCGGCAAGTTGTTCGCGGATATCGGCTTGCCGCCGATGAATCCCACCGATGACCGCGCCATGCTGTGCGGCAGCCCGGCCATGCTCACGTCCATCTGTACCGTGCTCGACGACTGGCGTTTCGAGGTGTCGCCCAAGATCGGCCATGCGGGCGACTATGTGATTGAGCGGGCCTTCGTGGAAAAATAGCCTTCCGGTATTCGCCCACACCGCTGCCGCTTCGATCCATTTATCAGGAGGCGGGTTTCATGGAAGAAACCCTCATGCTGCGGGCACTGCGTCGGATCATGCGCGTGCCCGGCCACAATGTTCTCTTTCGCGCGGGGTTGGCCGTGGCCGCACCCTACTCGGCGACGATTCGGCCGCGCCTGATCCATGTCGCGCCGGGCCATCTGGAGCTCGGCATGCGCAAGCGCCGGGCGGTCACCAATCACATGCGGACCCTGCACGCCGCGGCGCTCGCGAACCTGATGGAGTTGTGCGGGTCCCTGGCCGTGCAACTCAGCATCCCGCCGACGGCGCGCTGGATCCCCGCCGGTCTCGATATCCGCTATCTGCGCAAGGGCCGCACCGATGTGCGCGCCGTCTGCGCCTTCACGCCGCCGGACTGGCAGCGCGACCAGGACTGGCCGGTGACGATCCAGGTTCTCGACGCGACGGACGCGTTGATTGCCGAGGCGGTGCTGCACATGCGGGTCGGGCCCAAGCCGGCCTGATCGGCCTGCGCGTTCGGTAAGTGATCCCCGGTCAGCGTGTGCTCATCACTGCTCCAGGCGGCAGATCGCCGGCTTGCAGGCCGAGATGCACGATCAATCCCAGACCCAGCAGGCCGACGGCAAGCGCGAGCAGGCTGCCGAAATGCACGGCATAACCGGGCGGGATCTCGACCGGACGCAGGGTGCGCAGCAGGCGCCAATACTGGAATACCGAGCCGAAGGCCGCGAAAACGCCGAGGACAATGAACGCGAGCCCGACCCAGAACGAGCCCCCGCGCGGCATCGGTGCGCCGGGTGGGGCCAGCAACATGTGCGTGAACAGACCGAACCGTTCCACCGCAAAGCCGAAAGCCATCAGAGTGAGGCTGGTACGGTTCCAGGCGAGCAGCGTGCGCTCGGCCGCCATGAAGACGCGCGGATCGTTCAGCTCGGACATGGCGCATCCTGTGCCGGCAGCGCGTGCGGCTTTCGCTTTGCCAGGGCGTTCTTCAGGGCGTCCTCGATGATCAGCGCCGTGCCGCGCTGCGCGCCGGAAAGCTCCAGTGCCGTCGCCATTTCCGAGCCGGTGAGCGCTTCGGCAGTCGCGCAATCGCGTCCTTCGATCTGCTCGGCGCACCAGGCTGCGGCGGCCAATGTCGCGGGACAACCCCAAGCACGAAAGCGCGCCTGCGCGATCCGTCGTCCTTCGATCGCCAGATCCCAATGCACCCACGCACCTTGCCGTGGCTCGCCCGCCGCGCCGTGAAGAACGTGCGCCGCCGGCGTCAGGCGCCCGACTCGGGGCAGCCGGGCGAACCAGTCGGTCACCGCTGCGCTGTAGGCGGGGGGCAGGCTGGCCGGCCCCGGCAGATCATCGACCGGCTCTCCGGCGGCGATGCGCCGCAGGCGCGTAATGATTCCTCGCAGCGCCGCTGCCGCCTGATCGATGTCCGCTGCGGACGTCCAGCGGCCCGGGGACAGCCGCAGCGCACCCTGTGCGGTCACAGGATCGAGACCCAGTGCCTGCAGCACGGCCGAGGGTTCGCCTTCGGCGGCGGTGCAGGCCGAGCCGGCGGCGGCCGCGACCGTGTGCCACAGGCTCGCCAGCAGACTGTCGCGCGCCACACCGCCGATGGCCACATTGCGGATCCCGGGTACGCGGGGCGCACCGGCCCCGATCCAGAGGAGATCAGGGAGGTCGGCCAGCGCTGCCTCGAGCCGCGTCATGAGCGCCGCGAGACGGGCCTGTTCGGCTTCGCGCTCCTGGATGAGGATCTCCGCGGCCGCCCCCATGCCGACGATCTGGTGCACCGCGAGCGTGCCGGAGCGGCGCCCGCGTTCCTGACCGCCGCCGTGCATCTGCACGGCAAGCCCTGCGCGTGGCCGATCGCGCACATAGAGTGCGCCGATGCCCTGCGGCCCGTAGAACTTGTGTGCAGACAAGGACAGATAGTCCACCGGCAGCGCGCGCACGTCGAGGGCGAGTCTGCCGGCGCTCTGGGCCGCATCGACATGGAAGCGGACCTCGCGCGTGCGGCAGACCGCCCCGAGTGCGGCGATGTCCTGAATGAGCCCGGTTTCGTTGTTGACGTGCATGAGTGAGACCAGCGCCGTGTCTGATCGCAAGGCGGCGGCGAGCTGATCGGGGTGGATGCGACCGTCGGCGGCCGGGTGCAGCCGGGTGACGCTCCAGCCCTGCGCTTCCAGTGCCGCAGCCGGTTCCAGCACCGAGGGATGCTCGGTGAGGGCGGTGACGAGGTGCCGACCGCGCGCCTGGTAGAACGCGCAGGCGCCCTTGATGGCGAGGTTGTTCGCCTCGGTGGCACCGCTGGTGAAAACGATCTCGCGCGGCTCGGCGCCGATCAGTCGAGCCACCTGCCCGCGCGCCGCTTCCACCGCCGCGCCGGCGTGCTGGCCGTAGGGATGTTGTACGGCAGCAGGGTTGCCATGACCGCTGTCCGGTCCCATCACCGCGAGCATGGCGGCGATGACGCGGGGATCGACCGGCGTGGTGGCAGCATGGTCGAGGTAGACCGGGTCACTCACGAGGCCGATCCCGCGCGAGAGGTGCTGCCCGCTGCCGGTTGCTCCGCCGCGCCGCCTTCGTCCATCGGCGTCACGGCGCAGGGCGGCGGTGCCGGAAGGGGTTCGCCCGCGTCACCCTCCAGTCGGTGCAGGCGTTGGCTCAGTGTCTGGATGCACTCGTCCATGGCGTGGATGTGATCCAGCATGCCGTTGATGGCGTGGGCGACGGGATCGGGCATCTCGCGCGTGAGGCCGTAGGCATCGAAGCCCATGCGCTCGGCGATGGCCTGACGCCGCGCATCCGGGGCAGCGGCCTGTGCCGGCTCGCTCACGATGCGCGCGGGGATCCCCACCACCGTTGCGCCGGGCGGCACGTCACGTACCACCACGGCGTTCGAACCCACGCGAGCGCCGGCACCGATGCGGATCGGTCCCAGGATCTTGGCGCCCGCACCGACCACGACGCCGGCCTCCAACGTGGGATGACGCTTGCCGCCGGCCCAGCTGGTGCCGCCCAGGGTGACGCCATGGTAGAGCGTGCAGTCATCGCCGACCTCGGCTGTCTCGCCGATGACCACGCCCATGCCATGGTCGATGAAGACGCACCGCCCCAATCGCGCCGCGGGATGGATCTCGATGCCGGTCAGGCCGCGACCGACGTGGGACAGCAGCCGCGCCGGCCAGAGCAGGCCGCGCTGCCAGAGGGCGTGGCTGACCCGATGCAGCCAGACGGCGTGCAGCCCCGGATAACTGGTGAGCACCTCGGGCACGCTGCGCGCCGCGGGATCGCGCTCGAAGACGCATTGGATGTCTTCCCGCAATCTTTGCCACCACATACGCCGAGTTTACCGCTCGCTGGGGAGGTTCGCCCTCCGGGAGGGTCATTATACGTCGCGGCCCGCAGCCCCACCGGAACGGCGGGTGCGACCGCCCTGCACGGCGCTCAGGATGCCGCGCAGGATGTTGAGTTCCTCTACCTCGGGTCGCGCGCGGTGCACAAGTCGGCGCATGCGGCGCATCAGCTGGCGCGGGTTGCCGCGATCGAGAAAGCCGATTTCGGCCAGCACCTCTTCGAGGTGTTCGTGGAAGGATTCGATCGCTTCGGCGCTGGCCAGCTCGTCCGGTGCTTCCATCGCAGCGGGGTCGGTGGATGGCATGGCGCTGGCCATGCGCCATTCATAGGCCATCACCTGTACCGCAGCGGCAAGATTGAGCGAGCCATACGCGGGGTTGGCCGGAATGTTCACGCGCACATGGCACAGATCCAGCTCTTCGTTGGTGAGACCAGTGCGCTCGCGCCCGAACACCAGCGCGCCTTGCAGTGTCTCACTCTGACGCGCCAGCATCTCGGCCGCGCGTCGGGCATCAAGGTTTGGGCCCGACAGTGCCCGCGGTCGCGCACTCAGGCCAGCGACCCAATGGCAACCGGCCAGCGCAGCAGGCAGGTCGGCATGGACTTGAGCGTGGTCCAGAACGTCGTCGGCGCCGGCCGCCATGGCTGTGGCCTGCGGGTCGGGAAACTGCTCCGGCGCGACCAGATGCAGCTCGGTGAGCCCCATGGTCTTCATCGCCCGGGCGGCGGCACCGATGTTGCCGGGATGGGAGGTCGCCACCAGCACGATGCGGGGCGTCCGTATCATGGCTCGCGCGTGGTATCGCTGGCCAGGGACAGCGCCTGCTGCGCTGTATCCTCGATATTCGTTTCGGCAAGGCGGCTGTCCGGTATGCGCTCGGCCGCGTAGCTGCGCAGACCGCTGAAAATGGCCGAGGCGATGCGTCGTTGATGCGCGGGATCCTTGAGTCTGCGTTCCTCGTCCGGATTGGTGATGAATGCAGTCTCCACGAGAATGGACGGGATATCGGGCGATTTCAGGACCAGAAACCCAGCCTGCTGAACCACTTCCTTGTGCAACGGCCCGAGTCGTCCGAGTTCTCCTAGGACACGGTCGGCGAGTTGAAAGCTGGCGTCGATGGTAGCTGTTTGGGACAGATCAAGCAGAACCTGTGCCAGCACTTCGTCTTTGTCGTTGAGTTTCACGCCGCCGGCCAGATCCGCAGCGTTTTCCCGTGCTGCCAGCCAGCGTGCCGCCTCGTCGGTGGCGCCGCGCTGGGAAAGCACGTAAACCGATGAGCCCCGACTTGTGCTGTTTTCGAAGGCATCGGCATGAACAGACACGAACAGGTCGGCCTGGTGTTTGCGGGCGATCTGGATGCGCTGGCGCAAGGTGAGGAAATAATCGCCGTCGCGGGTCAGGATGGCCTTCATGCCGGACTCGCGGTCGATGCGGCGGGCCAGTTCGCGGGCGATGGCCAGCGTGACGTCCTTTTCGCGCGTGCCGCCTTTGCCTGCGGCGCCTGGATCCTTGCCGCCATGCCCGGCGTCGATGACCACGATGACGGTCTTGCGCTTGCCCGCACGGATGGCGGGTATGGATGTCGCTTTGTCGGCAAGCTTGTTGATCTCGCGATCCGAAGCCGCGGGTTTCTGGGGCGCGCTTGACGGCGCGGTGGCCATGACCGTTGATTTCTGTGCGGGTTTGGTCGGGCGTATTTGTTCGGGGACCGGTGTCGTGGCGGCCTGCTCGCGCCGCGCATCAGTCGCGGGTAGCGCAGTGGCTGCCGGGCGGGCAGCGGTGATCGCTTTCGATGGACTCGTGGGGGCAGTGGCAACCGGGGCAGATGGTGGTGCCGACTTTGCGAGCGCACGTGGCGCATGCCGCAGCTCGACGGCAAGACGATAAGCGCCGCTCTGATTTTTCTCCAGACGTGCGCTCGACTGGCGTGGCATGTCGGCAAGGTCGAGCACGACACGCAGCTCGCCGGTATCCCGTGCGCCGCTGCGGACCTGCTTGACGATGCTGCCGGGCATCTGCATGCCCAGCATGCGTGAAGGGACCCCGGAGCCGCGTAAGTCGATTACCAGGCGTGGCGGATCGTCGAGAGTCAGAAGGCTATGCTCGGCCGGCCCGGTCAAGGGGAGAAAGACTTGAGTGAGTTCCTTGTCGGCATGGATTCGTGCGACCTGCGATCCGCCTGTCGCCCAAACGGGGAGCGCAGCGCAGCACAACAGCATGAGCGCGACCCAGCGTTTCATTTTGGCTTCCCCTCTGCCTGCCCCTCGAAGCGAATCTTAGGGGGCGGGTGGGGATGGAAGCAAGCAGATTCATTCGGATAAGTTGGGTTTCTCGATCGGATGAGAGGTTGGGGTCTTACCCTTCTGTTGGAAAACGGTCATCCAGGCGGCGCAAGTCTTCTTTCCAGCGGCGCTCATGGGCGTGCCCCGCACCTGGCGGCCCGCTGCGCGGTGGCGCCAATGCAGGATGAGGTCCGACGGCGGAAGGTGACCGCTGCCGCGCTCGGGCCATTCGATGAACCATACGGCCGGGACGGACCACACGTCGGCCAGTCCCAGCTCCGCCAACTCCTCCGCGGTACTTAGGCGGTACAAGTCCAGATGATGGATCAGGCCGACAGCTGCAGTATCGTATGTTTCATGCAGCGTGTAGGTCGGACTGCGCACGAGGCCGGTCCAGCCCCAAGTGCGCAGACAGGCCCGCACCCAGGCGGTTTTCCCGGCGCCGAGATCCCCATTCAGGAAGACCACGAAGCGGGGACGGGCGCTTTGAGCAAACGCATGCGCGAAGCGTTCCGTCTCCTCCTCCGAGGGCAGATCGACCTCAAAGTAAGCGTTGTCCGTCATGCGACGTCTCCGGGCTCTCCCAGCAGTGGTGCGACGCGTGCCAGCACATCGCCCGCCAGCATGCCGGGCGCGCTCAATGCCCGTTCGGCCAGGGCGCCGGCGTGCAGTTGCAGCCGCACGGCGCCCCGGGCGGCATCGGCCGGTGGCAGCCCCTGGGCGAGCAGGCCGGCGATGAGGCCGGTCAGGACATCCCCCATGCCGCCGCTGGCGAGTCCCGGGTTGGCGCCTTCACACAGGTCGATGTTCCGCCCATCGTCGATGAGGGTTCCGGCGCCCTTGAGCAGGGCAACGCCGCCATAGCGCATCGTCAGCGCTCGCACCGCGGCGAGACGGTCGGCTTGAATGTCGGCCGTGGTCGTGCCGAGCAATCGCGCGGCCTCCGCGGGATGTGGCGTGAGGATCCAGTCGGTGCGCCGACGGGGCGCCTCGGCCAGCAGGTTGAGTCCGTCGGCATCCACGACCAAGGGCCCCGGTGCCGAGAGGGCGGAATCGAACATCCGTTCGGCCCACGCGTCGCGGCCCAGCCCTGGTCCAATGGCCCGCACCGTGCTGCGCGCGAGCAAGGGCGCCAACTCGGCGTCCGTTTGGGCCGCTGCCACCATCAGCTCCGGCCGGCCGACCCCGAGCGTGGCCGCATGCGCTGGTGTGGTTGCGACGCTGACGAGGCCGGCGCCAACACGCAGCGCCGCCTCGGCGCTCATCCGCGCCGCGCCTGCCATGCCCGGACCACCGCCGATCACCAGCACGTGGCCGAACTGCCCCTTGTGCGCGGCCGGCGATCGCGGCGGCAAGAGGGCGCCAAGCGGCAGCGCGGCAGGCCAGAGCCGGCAAGCGCCGGACAGGTCTGTTCCGAGATCGGCCGGCGCGCCGAGACGATCGAGGCAGACCACTCCGCAGCAGTCGGGACCGGCTCCGGTGTAAAGCCCCGGCTTGGGGGCGATGAAGCTGACGGTGGCGGCGGCCTGCACCGCCGCGCCGAGGACGGCGCCGGTATCGGCGTTCAATCCGGAGGGGATGTCGATGGCCAGAATCGGGGCTGCATGTTCATTGAGCGCCAACACGGCGGCGTGCGCCACCCCAGTCAGCGGACGTGCGAGCCCGATGCCGAACAGGGCGTCGATCCACGCATCGACCACGGCTGCGCGCAGGGTATCTGGTTCCAGCAGCCTGATCTCGCCACCCGCTGCCAGAAAATCCTCCACGGCGTGTCGGGCTGCGCCGGCCAGCGCGTCCGGGGCCGTCAAGGCCCAGAGTTCGACCGCCAGACCCCAGGCGCGCGCCAGGCTGGCCACGACGAAACCATCGCCGCCGTTGTTGCCCGGTCCGCAGACGACGCCCAGTCGCTGCGCCTGCGGCCAGCGTCGGCGCAGGCGGAAGAAGGCGGCGCGGCCCGCCCGCTGCATGAGCGCGTAGTCGTCGATGCCCTCCAGCGCCATGAGTCGGGCGTCCAGCAGTCGCATGTCGCTTGCGCGAAACGTTCGCAACGGATCGTCGGGGCCTGGTTCGCGGGCGAAGGGCATGGGCGTCTCTTATGGCGGTGGCGCAGCATGAAGCGGCTAGAATACGAGCCATGAGCATACTCGCCAATGCCCGTCCTCAGCCGCCGGGAGCTTCCGACCCGGCGGTGCTGGCGCAGCAGATCAAGCACTGGGGGCGGGCGCTCGGCTTCCAGAAGGTCGGTATCAGCGCGCTGGATCTCGAGGAGGACGCCGATCGGCTCGAAGCATGGCTTGCCGCCGGATGTCACGGTGAGATGGGCTATATGGCCCGCAACGTCGATCTGCGTCGATACCCGGAGCGACTGGTGCCGGGTGCTCGGCGGGCAATCTGCGTGCGGATGGACTATCGACCAATGGCCGAGTATCCGGACCATGTCTTGAACCGGCCCGATCTGGGTTACGTCGCGCGCTATGCCTTGGGGCGCGATTATCACAAGGTGCTGCGCAAGCGCCTGGAGCAGCTGGCACAGCAGATCGCCGAGGCTGCCGCCCCGCACGGTTACCGGGTCTTCACCGACAGCGCGCCGGTGCTGGAAAAGGCCTTGGCGCGACAGGCTGGACTGGGCTGGATCGGCAAGCACACCAACCTGCTCGATCGGCAGGCCGGTTCGTGGTTTTTTCTCGGCGAAATCCTGACCGATCTGCCGCTGCCGGTCGATCAGCCCGTCGATGCGCATTGCGGCAGTTGTCAGGCCTGCATCGATATCTGTCCGACGGGCGCCATTGTCGGTCCCTATCGCCTCGACGCCCGGCGCTGCATCAGCTATCTCACCATCGAACATCATGGGCCCATCCCGGAACCGCTGCGGCCGCTCATGGGCAATCGGATCTACGGCTGCGACGATTGCCAGTTGGTGTGTCCCTGGAATCGCTATGCGAGCCTCACGGCCGAGGCCGACTTCGCGCCGCGCCATGCGCTGGATGCACCGCGGCTGCTGGATCTATTCGCCTGGGATGAGGCGACGTTCGAGGCACGTCTCGCCGGCTCGCCCATACGCCGCATTGGGTATGTGCGCTGGCTGCGCAACCTGGCGGTAGCGCTGGGCAACGCGCCTTTCGATCCGGCCATCATCGCGGCGCTGATGGCCCGACTCGATTATCCGTCGGATCTGGTACGCGAGCATGTGTGCTGGGCGCTGGCGCGGCAGCGTTGCGGTAGTTGATCGGCGCGCGCCCGTTCTGCAGGGTGGCATCGTTGAAATACAGTCGATCGGCGAGGTTGCCGCGTGCAAAGGAAACCATGTCGATCAGTGAACGTTGAGGCTGTGCGCTTCAGAGTCTGACGGCAGGGGATCATGCTGCGAGGGGGAAAGCAGGAGGCAGTGTGGTGGTGGGCGGTACAAGATTCGAACTTGTGACCCCTGCCGTGTGAAGGCAGTGCTCTACCGCTGAGCTAACCGCCCACGCAAGCTGTGCATCCTAGCTGATGATGCCGAAATCCGTCAAGGAAAGCACCTTGACCTGGATCAAAGTCGGGTCTCTAATGGCGGAGAACTGCCAGCCAGCCGTAGGCTGGGGCGTGCTCGTCTCCCTCCGGCATCCGCGTGCATCCAGCCCGACCGATGGAGCCTTGTCGTGACAGCCGTTGTTTCATTCAGCGATCTGAAGCGGGTCTGCGGAAACTGCAGCCTGCGTGAGTTGTGTCTGCCCTATGGGATCAGCGCGACCGATCTGAAGCAGTTGGAGCAGATGGTTCAGCGTCTGTCGCCGATCGCGCGCGGGAAGCCGCTGTTTCAGCAGGGCGACCCCTTGCGTTCGATCTTCGCCATCCGCACCGGCTCGGTGAAAAGCGTCACCGTGGCCGAGGACGGCGCCGAACAGATCACCGGCTTTCATTTTCCCGGCGAGCTCGTCGGCTTCGACGCCATTGCGGCAGACGTCCACGATTGCTCGGTGGTGGCGCTGGAAGACACCAGCGTCTGCGAAATCCCCTTCGATCGGCTGGATGAGTTGAGCGGCTCTGTCCCCGGACTGCGCCGGCAGTTGATGCGCCTGTTGTCGCGCGAGATCCAGCAGGACCAGCAGATGCTGCTGCTGCTCGGCAAGAAGGGATCCGAGGCGCGCCTGGCCGCGTTTCTGCTCAGTCTGTCGAGCCGGTTCGTGGGGCGCGGCCTGTCGGCGAGCCGCTTCCACCTGAGCATGTCGCGCGGGGAGATCGCCAATTATCTGGGGCTGGCCATGGAAACGATCAGCCGTCTGCTGGCGCGGTTTCAGCAGGACGGCCTCATGACGGTCGACGGTCGCGAGGTGACTCTATTGGACCTGCCCCGCCTGCATGTCGTGGCCGACATGGGTGGCGAGGGGGGTGGCCTCACGCGGCGCCGAGAGGGCTGACTCGGACGGGTGGTGATGGCACTGATGGGTCGTTGCCATGATGAGGGCGCCGACGATCGTCCACACGCCGAGGCCGATGACCAGCACGCCTGAAGATCGGCGCCAGGAGCCGCTGGCCATCAGGGGGCGCAATCGGTCGCCCAGCAGACCCAGCGACAGAAGCGCCGGCGCGGTGCCCAGACCGAACGCCAGCATGATGGCAGCGCCCGCGCCCGTTCCGCCGCTCGCCAGGGCGGCCAGCAGCGCGCTGTAGACGAGCCCGCACGGGATCCAGCCCCACAAGGCACCGAAGGCCAGTGCATGCAGGGCGCTGCGGCCCGGATCCAGCCGGGCGGCCAGTGGGCCGAGGCGGCGCCAGACTGGTACGCCCAGCCGCTCCAGACGTCGCAACCCGGCCCAGCCGACCGCGACATGCAGTCCGATCGCAATCATCAGCAAGCCCGTGGCGATGCGCAGGACGCTGCCCCAGACCGCGGTATCCGGCAGGAGCACGCCGGCCTGGCTCGCGATGCCGCCCACCAGGGCGCCGGCAAGCGTGTAGCTGCCGATACGCCCGGCGTTGAACGCCGCCGCACCCCGCCATTGCGGGGACTGCGCCTGCCGGCCGGAGAGCAACGCCACCCCGCCGCACATGCCCATGCAGTGCGCGCTGCCGAGCAGTCCGGCCAGAGCGGCGGCCAGCAGCGCTGCGGGCAGGGTTTCGGTCACGGCTTGCGATCCTCGGGGTCCGCGGGGGGTGGATCGTCCATCAGCATGCGGTATGCCGGGCTGTCGAGATCATCGAACTGACCGCTGTGGACGGCCCAGAAAAACGCAGCGACGGCCAGCGCCACCAGCACCAGGCTCAGGGGGATGAGCAAAAACATCGCGTTCATGGGGATTGTGCCGCCGCAGTATCGGGGATCGGATGGGACGCGGCTCGTGCCGGCCGATAGAGGCGTTGGGCGTTGAGGACCACCAGTACCGAGCTCAGCGACATGCCCAGCGAGGCCAGCCAGGGCGTGATCAGCCCCATGGCCGCAAGCGGCACGGCCAGCGCATTGTAAGCCAAGGCCCAGGCAAGGTTCTGGCGGATGATGCGGTGGGTACGGCGGGCGATCTGGACGATCTCGGGCAGCCGGTCGAGGCGGTCATGGAGCAGGATCAGATCGGCGCTGGTCTGGGCCAGGGCGGTACCGCCCGCCATGGCGATGGAAACATCTGCCTGGGCCAGCAGCGGCGCGTCGTTGACGCCGTCGCCCACGGTCAACACGGTCGTTCCCTCGGACTGGAGCGCAGTGAGCCGCGCCAGCTTGTCTTCGGGACGCAAGCGCCCCTGAGCCTGCGGGCATTGCACGGCGGCAGCAATCGCCTCGACCACCGCTGCCGCATCGCCGCTGGCGATTTCGCTGTCGATGCCGAGGGCGCGCAGGTCCATCACGGCCTGGGCCGCATCGGTCCGGACGGGATCGGTCACGCCGAACCAGGCAAGCGGCCCCGACACATCCCCCAGCAGGAGCCAGCTCGCGGCGTCGTCTGCGGGCGCGGCAGGCGCAGGGGATCCCCACAGGGCTGAGGTGAACGCGGCGTGCCCGAGCCGCACCAGGCGGCCGTCGATTTTTCCTTCCACGCCCGCGCCGCTGACGAGGCGGACCTCATCGGCCGGTTCTGTCCAAGGCGCATCGCGCGTGAAGGCGCGTGCCAGTGGATGCTGGACCGTCTGCTCCAGTGCGGCGGCCTGCGCGTGGAGCTGTTCCGGACTCACCCCTTCACGCAGAACCTCGAGTCGGGTGATCCGGGGCTGGCCCATCGTCAGCGTGCCGGTTTTGTCGAAGATCGCGCGCTGAACACCGCAGAGGGTTTCGAGTGCGGCGGCGCGCAGGACCACGACGCCTCGGGAGAGCAATTGTGCGCTGGCGGCCACCAGCGCCGTCGGGGTGGCGATCGACAGGGCGCAGGGACAGGTCACGACCAGCACCGCCAGGGCCACGTTCATGGCCTGTGCGGGATCGGCGCGCCACAACCAGGCGCTCGCAGCCGCCAGCAGCAGCACGGCGGGCGCAAAGACCGCGGCGAGTCGATCGGCCTGCGCTGCTTCCGGCGGGCGTTCGGCTTGCGCCCGGCGCAGCAGCCGGCCGATGTGGGCGATGGTGGTGTCGGCGTTGCAGGCCGTCACTTCGAGGCGCAGAACAGTCGTGCCGTTGAGGCTGCCGGCCACCAGTGCGTCGCCCCGGGTGCGGTGCACGGGGCGGGATTCGCCGGTGAGCAGGGATTCGTCGAGCCAGGCGCTCTCGTCCAGGAGTCGGCCGTCGGCCGGGAGGGCAGCGCCCGGCGGCACGCGTACATGATCGCCGGTCGCGAGTTCCTGCAGCGTGATGGTCTCGAGGCCATCGGCTGTTTCTCGCAGGCAGGTGTCTGGCAGCAGTCGCGCCAGGGCGTCGCTGCTGTTCCCCGCGCGGGCGCGAGCCGAGGCCTGAAGATGGCGAGCCAGTGTCAGGAAAAAGATGAACATGCACACGGTGTCGAAGTAGACTGGCCCGGTCCGGGTGAGGGTGTGGTAGGCACTGGCTGTGAACGCCACGGCGATCGCCACGGCAACCGGGACGTCCATGCCGATGCGACCCGCACGCAATCCCCCATAGGCTTGGCGAAAAAAGGGCGCGCCGGCATAAAGCACCACCGGCGTGGTGATCAGCAGGCTCACCAGGCGCAGGAAGTGAGCATGGGCCGGGTCCATGCCGTTGAAGTCGCCGCCGTAAAGCGAAAGCGCGTAGGTCATCGCCTGCATCATGCCCAGGCCCGAGACGGCCAGGCGCTTCAGCGCCTGGCGACGCTCGCGGGTATGCAGGGCGCGCGCCTCGCCCGGCCGCTGGGGGTGGGGTTTGTAGCCCAGGGAGGCCAGACGCGCGAGCAATTGGCTCAGCGGTGTGCGGGCGGGGTCGAAGGTCAGCAGCACGCGGCCGTTGGCGGCGTTGACCTGGGCGCGCGCGACGCCGGGTTCACGGCCCATGGCGCCCTCGATGAGCCACGCGCAGGCGGCGCAATTCAGGTTCTCGACCAGCAGTTCGGCCTCGCACATGCCGTCGGCGAGGGGGCTTACGAAATTCCGCTGCGCTTCCGGGCGGTCATAGGCGCGGTAAGGTTCCAGATGCTCGGCTTCAACGGGCGCGGCGGCAGGCGCCGTGCGCCATCGGTAATACGCGCCGAGGCCGCTCGTCGCGATCCATCGTGCGGCCATCTCGCAGCCGGTGCAGCACACCGGTTGCGCCTGCCCCTGAATGATGACCTCATGACGCGGACCACTCTCCGGAACCGGCTCGCCGCAGTGGAAGCAAGCGGTCGCGGCCACGGTCTATCCTGCGCGGGACACCAGCGGAAACAGCCGGGTGTTGGCCGATCCGGGTATCCAGCGCCCCTCCAGCACCCAGCCGGCCGCGCTCTCCAGCCGTAGCGCGCGCGCCTCGTTCAGGCCGTCGGGCAGGCGCGCTTCGTATTCGCCGGCGCTCATGGGTTGCAAAACGGTGATGCGGTCCTGTTCCGGCAAGGTCGGGTGCAGCCAGCGCAGGCTGAGCGGCATGCTGGCCGTTTCATTCTCGACGTGCAAGTGCACCCGCCCGGTGACAGGGTTCGTGGTCAGATCCGCCCCCGTCGCGCCGGCGATATAGTCCGGCTGCACCGCCACGCCGACGCGGCTCAGGCGGTCCGGCACGACGCTGTCCGCGTGCTCGACGGCCAGCCACAGCGTCGCCAATCCGCCGATTAGCGCGGCCGCTGGCGGCAACATCAGAAACCAGGGCCAGAATTGCCGATACCAGGGCAATGACGTGTTCATGGATTTCCCCCTTGTTTCGGGCCCAGAAAGCGCGCCTTTTCGCGGATGACGGGCGCGTCGGGGACATCCACGGTATGCAGGATGAGTTCGACGTCCATCGCCCCGTCGATGCTGCCAGAGGGGATCTGGATCCGCGCCGGGATCGGCTGGATGGCGCCGGGAGGCAGGGTGATGATGGCCGGATCGCTTTGAACCTCGATACCTTGGGCGCCGCGTGCTTCGAGGCGGTAGCTGTGCTTTGTCTCGGTGCGGTTGTTGATCTTCAGCATGTAACTGTTTTCGATGCGCCCATCGTCGAGCGTCCGGAAGAGCACGTTGCGATCGCGCAATACATCCATGGACAGGCCGGGCCGGGTGAGGATCGAATACGCCGTGAGGCTGCCCGCAACCAGCAGGATGGCAGCGTAGATGATGATCCGCGGCCGGAGGATGTGGGTGGGTTTGCCTTCCAGCGCATTTTGCGTGGTGTAGCGCACCAGTCCGCGCGGATAGCCCATGCGGTCCATCACTTGATCGCACACATCGATGCAGGCGGCGCAACCGATGCACTCGTACTGCAGCCCCTTGCGGATGTCGATGCCCGTCGGACAGACCTGCACGCACATCGTGCAGTCGATGCAGTCGCCCAGCCCGGCCGAGCGTGCATCGCTGTCGCGCCGCCGGCTGCCGCGCGGCTCGCCGCGTTGCTCGTCATAGGAAATGATCAGGCTGTCGCGATCGAACATCGCGCTCTGGAAGCGCGCATAGGGACACATGTACATGCAGACCTGTTCGCGCAAGAAGCCGGCATTGCCATAGGTGGCAAGGCCATAGAAGAACACCCAGAATGCTTCCCAGGGGCCCAGGCGGAACTGGACCAGTTCGGTCAGCAGCTCGCGGATGGGTGTGAAGTAGCCCACGAAGGTGATCCCGGTCCACAGACCCACGGCGATCCAGACCACGTGCTTGCCGCCGCGACGCAGGATCTTCTCGCGCGTCCAGGGCGATTTGTCCAGCTTCATGCGCTGCGGCCGGTCGCCTTCGATGCGTCGCTCGATCCACAGGAACATCTCGGTCCACAGGGTCTGAGGGCAGGTATAGCCGCACCACAGCCGGCCGGCCAAGGCGGTGAAGAACAGCAGCGTCACGGCCGCCAGGACCAGCAGGATGGCAACGTAGATGAAATCCTGCGGATAGAAGGTCATCCACAGGATGTGGAAACGCCGTGCGGGCAGGTCCCACAGGATGATTTGCCGGTCCCCCCAAGGCACCCAGCACAGGGTGTAGAAGGCGCCCAGGACGGCGATGAGCATGATTCGGCGTAGTGTCTGGAAGTTGCCCGTGACCTCGCGCGGATGGATTTTCTGCCGGGCGGCGTAAGGCGAGTCGCTGTCAGACGGGACGGCCGACGGCGTGGGTTGCCGGGGGCGGGAAGAAGAAGCGGTATTCATGGCGCCTCGTCATTCGATGCTTGGGGCGCAGTTCCTTCTGCGGATTGCCCTGCCGGCGTCCTGAGCAGGATCAGTGTGAACAGGCTGGACAGCGTGGTGACGGCCCAGAACATGAAAAAGCCCACCGTGTAACCCAGTTCCCGGCTGATGGGCCATTCCGGGAAGGTGGCGAGATGCAGCACGTGGGGATCGATCTGCGAGAAGAAAGCGGCGGTTGCCAGCACGGCGCTGACGAAGGACGGCCAGAGGACGACCGCCACGGCCTGACCCCAAGGGCCGAGGCGGTATTCCATGTTCTCCGGCGCGTCGATCATGGCAAGCCCTCATTGTTTTGCGACATCATCCCCATGAGAAAGATGGTAGACATACGCCGCCATCAAATGCGCTCGTTCGGCCCCCAGAATGGATTCATGGGCGGGCATGTGCCCCTGTCGCCCGCCGCGAATGGTCTGGGCGATGGTGTCGACCGAACCGCCGTAGAGCCAGATTCGGTCGGTCAGATTGGGCGCGCCCAATGCAGGTGTACCTTTGCCGTCGGCACCATGGCAGGCTGCGCAGGTCGTGGCGAATCGCTGTTGCCCGGCCGCGGCCTTGACCGGATCGCTGGGCCGACCGCTCAGGCTGAGCACGTACTGTGTGACCTCAGCGATCCCGTCCTCGCCCAAAATCGGCCCGAACGGCGGCATCATGCCGCTGCGTCCCTTGAGGATGCTCTCGCGGATCGTCTCCGGGGCGCCGCCATAGAGCCAGTCGGTATCGGTGAGGTTGGGAAAGCCCGGCCCCCCACGGGCATCGGAACCATGACAGCCCGCACAAGTGTTGGCGAACAGTCTTGATGCGGTGTCCATGGCCTCCGGGTCTCGGCTCAGCGCCACGAGATCGGTTTCCGCATAGGCCTTGAAACGCGGGCCATAGGTTTGCGCGGCGGTGGCCATCTGGCTTTCGTAGGCGTTTACCTGCGACCAACCGAGCAGCCCGCGGAAGTTGCCGAGGCCGGGATAGAGGGCCAGGTAGATCAGCGCGAAGACGATGCTGAGATAGAACAGGTACAGCCACCAGCGCGGCATGGGCTTGTTGTATTCGGTCAAATCGCCATCCCAGACATGCCCCGTGGTCTCGGTGCTGGCTGGCTCTCCCTTGCGTGGTCTGGCGGTCCAGCGGATCAACCAGAGTGCAGCGGCAATGTTGGCAAGCGTCAGCAGGACGATGTAAAGGCTCCAGAAACGGGTCATGGTTGCTTCCTCGGGGCGAAATCGGGATGCCGCGGCTCGTCTTCCTGCAGGGGCAGACGCGCGGCCTGGTCGAAGTCACTGGCGTCCCGCAGGACATAGGTCCAGAAGACCACGCCGACGAAGATCAACATCATCAGCACGGTGATCAATCCCATCAGGGTTCCGGTCGTCATGACTTACTGTCTCCCCGCAAGCGCGATGCCCAATCCCTGCAGATAGGCGATGACCGCGTCCTGCTCGGTTTTCCCGGCGACGGCGGCACCAGCACCGGCAATCTGTTCATCGGTATAGGGCACGCCCAGGGCCTGCAGGCTGCGCATGTGCCGCGCAATGGTCTGGCCGTCCACCGGCGTATCCGCGAGCCAGGGATAGGCCGGCATGTTGGATTCCGGGACGACGTCGCGCGGGTTGTTCAGATGCACGCGGTGCCAGTCGTCCGAATAGCGTCTGCCGACCCGAGCGAGATCCGGGCCCGTGCGCTTGGAGCCCCACTGGAACGGATGGTCGTAGACGAATTCGCCGGCAACCGAATAGTGGCCGTAGCGTTCGGTCTCGGCCCGGAAGGGCCGCACCATTTGGGAATGGCAGTTGTAGCAGCCTTCACGGACATAGACATCGCGACCGGCAAGCGCCAGCGGGCCATAGGGGGCGATGCCGGGTGCCGGGGTCGTGGTTTGCGCGCTGAAGACGAGCGGCACGATCTGCACCAGACCGCCGATGCTGATGACCACCGCGATCAGGACGGCCATCAGGCCGATGTTCTTTTCGACGCGTTCGTGTTGCTGAGACATGGCTGGACTCCTGCGGCGCGTTCAGAGGTGGCTGGCCTCAGGGAGCAGCACTGGCGTCGGTGCGCTCTTTTGGGCCATTTGGATCGTTTTGTAGACGTTCCAGGTCATCATCCCCATGCCGATCAGGTACAACAGGCCACCGGTCAGGCGAATGGCGTAGTAGGGGTAGGTCGCCTTCAGGGTTTCGATGAAGGTGTAGGTCAAGGTCCCGTCGGGGTTCACGGCGCGCCACATCAGTCCCTGCATGACACCGGAGATCCACATCGAGCCGGCGTAAGCCGCGATGCCGATCGTGGCGATCCAGAAATGCCACTCGATCAGGCGCACGCTCCACATTTCCTTCTGGCCATAAAGCCGCGGAATGAGGGCGTAGAGCGAACCCATGGTGATGAAGCCGACCCAGCCCAGCGCGCCGGAATGCACGTGCCCGATCGTCCAGTCGGTGTAGTGGGACAGGGCGTTGACGGTCTTGATCGACATCATGGGCCCCTCGAAGGTGCTCATGCCGTAGAACGACAGCGACACGATGAGGAACTTCAGGATGGGGTCGGTGCGCAATTTGTGCCAGGCGCCCGAGAGCGTCATGATGCCGTTGATCATGCCGCCCCAGGAGGGCGCCAGCAGCATCAGCGAGAACACCATGCCCAGCGACTGGGCCCAGTCGGGCAGCGCGGTGTAGTGCAGATGATGGGGGCCGGCCCACATGTAGATGGAGATCAGTGCCCAGAAATGCACGATCGACAGGCGGTAAGAATAGATCGGCCGCTCCGCCTGCTTGGGCACGAAGTAGTACATCATGCCGAGGAAACCGGCGGTGAGGAAAAAGCCGACCGCGTTGTGCCCATACCACCATTGCACCATGGCGTCGACGGCGCCGGCGTAGGCCGAGTAGGACTTGGTCCAGCCCGCGGGCATGGCGGCACTGTTCACGATGTGCAGCACGGCCACGGTGAGGATGAAGGCGCCGTAGAACCAGTTGGCGACGAAGATGTGCGGGACGCGCCGCTTGATGATGGTGCCGAAGAACACCACCGCATAGGCCACCCAGACCAGCGCGATCAGAATGTCGATCGGCCACTCGAGTTCAGCGTATTCCTTGCCTTGGGTCATGCCCAGCGGCAAGGTCACCGCCGCCAGCACGATCACCAGTTGCCAGCCCCAGAACACGAAGGCCGCCAACGTGTCGCTGAACAGACGCACATGGCAGGTGCGCTGCACGACGTGGAAAGAGGTTCCCATCAGGGCGCAGCCGCCGAAGGCAAAGATGACGGCATTGGTGTGCAACGGACGGAGCCTGCCGAAGCTGAGCCAGGGGAGATCGAAGTTGAGCGCCGGCCAGAGCAGTTGGGCGGCGATCCACACGCCTGCCGTCATGCCCACGAGGCCCCATACGACCGTCATGATGGCAAATTGGCGGACAACGTGGTCGTTGTAGGTTTCGCTCGCATGGGTTGCCTGCATGAGGAGATCCTTATTATTGGGAGGTCGATGTCCGGGAGTCGGCATGAATTGTCTCTTGCCATGGCGACATCGGCCTTGACCTGAATCAAGTCACGTTTCCGTTTTCAATGCTCGACGCTGTTTAGATAAAACTTGTCAATCTAGATCATTGATGGTGTAACCAGGCGCTGCGGCGGAGACTCCCATTTGCTGGAGGGGTGTGATAAATAACAGGCTTGTCGAGAAGTGAGGCTCTTCATGGAAGAAGTTGCCCTGCGTGCCCCACGGGTAATCCCGGGGACGGTCTGGTCCTACCCCGTGGGTGTCGGCATTGAGCTTCGCGGGCGGGAGTTCCTGCGCGGCCGGCCCACCCTGTTGCATTTCGTGCATGGCAATGGGCTGTGCGGCCTCGTCTATTGGCCTATGCTCCGATCGCTCGTCGAAACGCGTGATCTGTGTCTGCATGACACTCAGGGCCATGGCGACAGCGACAACGGCCATCGCTTTCCGGGCTGGAATCTCAGCGCCGAGCGCATGGCGCAGGCGGTGCACCATCGTCGCCGCCGGATCTGGAAAGATCGCCAGATCGTCGGCTGCGGCCATAGTTTTGGCGCCATCCTGACCCTGCTTGCGGCGGCGCGTTACCCGAGCCTGTTCGATGCCATCGTGCTGCTGGATCCCGTCATTTATCCGCCATGGATTGCCGGAGCCATGGCCGTTTCCTATTACACTGGGCTCAGCCGATACAATCCGATGGCGGTGCGGGCCCGCCGGCGGACGAGCATCTGGTCGGACCGGCAAGCCGCACTCGACTACTTTCAGGACCGCGGCATGTTTGCCGGCTGGCGCGACGATGCCTTGCAATGCTATGTAGATCACGCCCTCGCGGTCCTGCCGGACGGTCGGCTCACCCTCAAATGCCCCCCCTGGATGGAGTCCCAGGTGTTCGCCGGCTTCCCGCGTGGCGTGTGGACCGCGGTGCAACGCTTGGCTTGTCCGACGTTGATGCTTTATGGCCAGCATACCTATCGGTTCATTTCCGCTGCCATGCGTCAGGCGCAGGCGGTCAATCCGCTGATTCAGGTGCGGATGATGCCGGGAAATCATTTTTTCATGCAGCAGATGCCGGACCGGACGAGCGCCGCAATGGACGAGTGGCTGGCGGCCCAGCGTTATTGACAGAGCGCTGGGCGCGGCGCTGTGATCCTGGGCACCAGGGGGAGGGCGAGCGTTACGGCCGCTGCGGCGATGAGGAAGACCGGACTCAATCCAACGTGCGGGATCAGCAGGCCGAAACCGAACTGGGCCAAGATAGTGCCTACGTTGAAGGCGGCCACGAACAGCGACATACCCGAGCCATGCTCGTGGGCGGGCAGGCGATTGATCAGCAGGACATTCAGGGTGGGGTAGGCCAGCGAGTGGCCGATCCCGACCAGCGCGCCGCACAGGGCATACGCCGCGCGCCCATCGACGCCGGCCAATGCACCCGTTCCCAGCGCCATGGCGATGAGCGAAACGATCAGTACCCGGCGCTGGCTGCGACCGTCTACCAGTCGTGAGAAGCCTAGGCGGATAACGATGGACGTGATGGCAAAGCTGAGCGGGAGGGCGCTGACCGGTGCGATTCCCTTGGCCAGGGCCTGGGGCTGGCAAAAGACGAGGACGGTTCCGAACGCGATGCCCATCAGCAAGGCATTCAGGCTGATCCGACCAATGAGGGGACTGGCCGCCAGACGGAACCACGAACGGGGCGCGCGGCTGGATTTCGCCGCACGCGGCGGCACTGGAATGTGCAGGCTGAGCAGACCGGCCAAGACGCACCAGCCAGTGGCAAGCACGAAGACCGGCGTGAAGCCCCGCATGCCGGCGATCCATTCGGCCAGCGCGGGCGCGGCGCCATAGGTGATGAGCGTGGAGACGCCGAACAGCCCTAGGGCGCTGCCGCGCCGCGCCGGGTCGACCAGATCGACCGCTAGGGTCGAGGCGTTGACGAACCAGCAGGCGAAGGCGATCCCTTGCAGTCCGCGCAATGCGTACGGCAACGCATCCAGCGCCGTGATGAACAAGAATGCGAGTGCCGTCAGCGCGAGCAGTCCGGCGCCGAGGATCAGGTAAGGGCGGCGGCCATGGCGGTCGGACCCAACACCTACCCATGGCAAGCAAGCGATCATGCTGATGCCATAGCCGGCCATGAGCAGTCCGACCTGCCCTTCGGTCGTGCCCAATTCGGTGATCAAGTATTTCGGCAAGAGGAAAAAGGTCGCAAAACCCATGAAAAAGCAGAAGTTCGCCATCATCAATAGGGCAAAGGGATGCCATGAGAATAGCGCTTTCGGGAACGGGGGTGCGGCGGGTCGGGGCATGAGAAAGTCCGGATGGCAAACAGCTATTCTATAAGTCGCGTTGGCTGGCGAGGAGGAGGCGATGCGCTTCGATGAACTTATGCGGGCCCGTTACAGCGCACGCGCATTTCAGGAGCGGGAGGTGCCGGAGGGTACGCTGCGGGCGATTTTCGACGCAGCGCGTCACACCCCATCCTGGTGCAACACCCAGCCGTGGGAGCCAGTGGTTACCACCAACCGCGCCGCTACCGACCGGTTTCGCGAAGCGCTGTGGGCGCATGTACAGGCGGGTCGGGCGCCGCGGCCGGATCACCCTTTTCCCGTGCGTTATGAGGAGCCCCACGCCACACGGCGCAAGCGTTGCGGCGCTGCACTGTACACCGCGCTCGGCATCACGCGCGAGAACAAGCGCGGCGCGTTCGAGCAGACACTGAAGAATTTTCGTCTGTTCGAGGCGCCGCATGTGATGCTGATGTTCTGTCACGAGAGCCTGGGGTTTTACGGCGGGGTGGATTGCGGTCTGTATTTGCAGTCCTTCCTGCTGGCCGCCGAGGCGCATGGCGTACAGACCTGCGCGCAGGCGGCGCTCGCCACCTATCCCGATTTCGTGCGGGAGTATTTTGGTGTGCCGGCTGACCGTAAGCTGCTGTTTGGCTGTTCGTTCGGTTATGCCGATCCGGGTCATCCAGCCAATGCATTCCGCACTGAGCGCGACGGCCTTGAGGTTCAGGTGCGGTTCATCGATCGGTGAGCTGCATCTTTCTGCAGTTCTGCATCGTTGGTCGCGCGGTGTTTCATCGTGGCCCGGTGCCATAGCGGCGAGTTTTTGGGCTATGGTTGCGCCCTAACTTTTTTCACGAGGCCAAACTGCATGTCTGCATTTGATTTTCTCAAGCACGTGTCGGCGCGTTGCGTTGCCATGTTGCTGCTACTGGGGGTCTGCATTCCCCAGACCCAGGCGGCCACCGCTGCCGAGATCGATCGCGAAGTCGACCGTGCGCTCGTCGATTTCCGCAAGCTCCCTGGCGCCGATGAATTTCTGAGTATTGCCAAAGGCGTTTTGGTGTTCCCCAAGGTCTACAAGGCCGGCATCGGCATCGGCGGCGAGTACGGCGAGGGCGCCCTGCGCGTGGCCGGCAAGACCATCGACTACTACAGCACGGTAGCCGCTTCCATCGGCTTCCAACTCGGCGCTCAAGCCAAATCCATCGTCATCATTTTCACCGACCAGGGGGTGTTGGAGCGATTTCGGGCTAGCGACGGCTGGAAGGTCGGGGTCGATGGCTCGGTCGCGCTGGTGGATCTCGGGATCGGCAAGAGCCTGGATACCGAAAACATTCAGGCTCCGGTCGTCGGTTTCATCTTTGGCCAAAAAGGATTGATGTACAACCTCACGCTGGAAGGCTCGAAGTTCAGCAAGCTGGACAAGCGCTGAACCAGCTCCGCGGCCTCCCGGGATGGCCCAGAGGCATCCCGGGGCGGCTCCTCAGTCAAGCTTGACCTGATCCAGGCCCTCGGGCGGCGGCGGATAGCGCATGCGCAGACCCTTGAGCGTGTCGACCAGGATGGCACTGACGATCAGGTCGCGCACCCATTTGTGGTTCGCTGGGATGACATACCAAGGCGCGTGCGGCAGGCTGGTGGCGGTGAGCGCGTCTTCGTATGCCGCAATGTACGCGTCCCAGTGTTCCCGCTCGCGGATGTCCGAATAATCGAATTTCCAGTGCTTGGTGGGATCGTCCAGGCGCTCCTGGAGGCGTCGGCGCTGCTCATCCCGGCTGATGTGCAGGTAGCACTTCACGATGGTCGTGCCTTCATCGCTCAGCATGCGTTCGAAATCGGCGATGTGGCCCAGGCGGCGCTGCTGCTCACGTCTGTTCTGCTGGCCGCGGGCGCGGGGCACGAGGACGTCCTCGTAATGGCTGCGGTTGAAGATCACGATCTCTCCATCCGCCGGCACGTTGCGGTGCACGCGCCAGAGATAGTCGCGCGCCTGCTCATCCACCGTCGGGGCCCGGAAATTGGCCACACGCACGCCCAAGGGGTCGATGGTGTGGAACACGCGGCGGATGGTGCTGTCTTTCCCCGAGGTGTCCATGCCCTGCAGGATCAACAGGAGGCGGTGCTTTTTTTGGGCGTAGAGCAGGTCCTGCAGTTCATCGAGCTGGCTGGAAAGCTGCTCGCGCCAGTGCACGCCCCGGGCCTTGTCGCCGTCCGTGACGGTGTTGTCGTCCGGATCCCAGTGCTTGAGCCGGACGCGGCTGCCCGGCTGGACACGGTAGCGATCGCAGATGTTGGACAGTTTGCTCATGGGTGGCGCTCCGCCGGAAATTTGCTTGAATGAGGAAGCGGCCGGAGTGCCGCAGTATCGAGTCAGCGAGGATAGGCGAATCATGGCGCGCGTGCACTTGTGGGAGTGGGAGGACCTGCCCTGGGTTCCGGATTTCATCCGGCGCTTCATCACCGATCATTTGCGCTTTCTGGCGCAGGTGATGGGGCTGTTCCAGCCGCTGATGCCGCAGCTGGTGGCGGCGCTGCGGGAGAGTGGGGCGAGCCGCATCGTCGATCTGTGTTCGGGGGCGGGCGGCCCGGTGCCGGGTCTGTTGCCGCATCTGGATGCCGCCGGTGCGCGCGAGGTGCCGGTCATCCTGACCGATCTGTATCCCAACCGGACCGCATTCGCCGAGATCGAAACGGCCACGGGCGGGCGTGTCCGCGGCTGGCCTGAGCCGGTCAGCGCGTTCAATTTGCCACCTGAACTCGCCGGGTTCCGCACGGTGTTCACCGGCTTTCATCATTTCCGGCCCGAGCAGGCGCGGCGCATTCTGGGCGACGCCGTGGCCAAGCGCGCCGGGATCGCCGTGTTCGAGGGTCAGGAACGCGCCGTGCACACCGTGATCCTGATTCCCCTCATCGTGTTTCTGGCCGGCGTGCTGTTCACGCCCTTCGCCGGTCGCGTGACCTGGCAGCGGCTGGTCTTCACTTATCTGATTCCGATCTGCCCGCTGGCGTTTGCCTGGGACGGCTTCGTGTCCTGTCTGCGCACCTACTCGCCGGCCGAACTGCGCGCGCTGACACGGGATCTGGAATCGCCGGACTACCGCTTCGAGATCGGCAAGCGCTGGCTGTTCGGTCGCTTCGGCTTTCCCTATCGGGCGACCTATCTGATCGGCCTGCCACGGCCCGACGCGGCCTGAGCGACGCCCCGTAGCGGTTGCATTCGGCCAGATCCGTCCCAATACTGCCTGCCGATCGTGCAGGGCAGGAACGGACGGGATTGAAGACGATTTTCTTCGCAACGGTGGCGGCCGGTCTCGAGCCTTTGCTGGCCAATGAACTCGAAGCGCTGGGCGCCGAGGAGATCCGCACCCAGAATGCCGGCGTGGCTTTCACGGGCGATCTGGCCTGCGGCTACCGGGTCTGTTTGTGGTCACGGCTGGCCAGCCGGGTGTTGTTGCGCCTGGCGCGCTTTCATGCGCCCGATGCCGACGCGCTGCGGACGGGCATCGAGCGGATCGCCTGGGAAGATCACCTTGCCCCGGACGGCACGTTTCTGGTGGCGTTCACGGGAAGCTCGAGCGCCATCCGCAACACCCATTTCGGCGCCCTCACGGTCAAGGACGGGGTAGTCGATCGCTTGCGTGCCCGTACCGGCACCCGACCCAGCGTGCGCGCCGAGCGGCCCGACGTGCGCCTCGCTGTGCACCTGTTCCGGGAACAGGCGACGGTGTATCTGGATCTCGCCGGCGAAAGCCTGCATCGGCGCGCCTACCGGCTCGAGCAGGGCGCGGCACCGCTGAAGGAGTCGCTTGCCGCTGCGGTGCTGCTGCAAGCCGGCTGGCCGGCGCTCGCCGCCGCGGGGGGCAGCCTGTTCGATCCCCTGTGCGGGGCCGGGACGCTGCTTATCGAGGGTGCCTGGATGGCGGGCGATGTCGCGCCGGGTCTGTTGCGTCCCTACTTCGGGTTTTCGGGCTGGCTGGGCCATGTGCCGGCGCTCTGGCAGCGACTGCGCGAGGAAGCCGAGGCGCGCCGTGCTGCAGGACTTGGGCATTTGCCGCCGCTGGCTGGATGCGACGCCGATGACCGCGTGCTGCGGCTGGCGGCGGCCAACGCGGCACGTGCGGGGCTCGCCGGTCACATTGCTTTTTCGCAGAGCGATCTGAGCCGCGCCGCGCCCCCTCCCGCCTGTCTGCCGGGGCTCGTGGTGAGCAATCCGCCGTATGGCGGCCGGCTGGAAAGCCCAGGCACGGCGCGCACCCTGCATGCCGCGCTGGGCGCGCGGCTCACGGCGGCGTGCAGCGGCTGGCGCGCCGCGGTGATCAGCGCCTTGCCCGATGCGGGGCCGCTGTTGGGTTGCCCGCAGCCGGCCGGGCTCGAGGTGGCCAATGGGAGTATTCCCTGCGGCGTCTGGGTGTGGGACGTCGCGACGGTGTCCGTGCCATTCGCCGAGACGCCGGAGATGGCCGCGCAGGATAGCGGGGAGGTACAGGCGCTCGCCAATCGGCTGCGCAAGAACGTGCGTCATCTGGGACGCTGGGCGCGCCGTGAGGGCATCGAGGCCTACCGCATCTATGACGCCGATCTGCCCGAGTACGCCTTTGCCATCGACCGCTACGGCGACTGGCTGCATGTGCAGGAATATGCGCCGCCGGCGAGCGTGGATCCGGCGGTGGCAGCGCGGCGTCGCGCCGCAGTGCTGAGCGGGGTGCCTGTGTGGCTGGACGTGCCGCTGGGGCAGGTCGTCTTCAAAACTCGCAAGCGCCAGCGCGGTCGGGCGCAGTATGGGCGCCAGGACGCGAAGGGCGGCGGGCTGATCATCCGGGAAGGCGGTCTCAGGTTCCGGGTCAACCTGACCGACTATCTCGACACGGGCCTTTTTCTCGATCATCGGATCGTGCGCGCACGCTTGCGCGAGGCGGCGGCCGGCAAGCGCTTCCTCAATCTCTTCTGCTACACCGGCAGTGCGACGGTCTATGCGGCCGCAGGCGGGGCGATCGCTACCACCTCGGTCGATCTGTCAGCGACCTATCTCGACTGGGCGCGGGAGAACCTGCGTCTGAACGGCCTCGACGGTCTGCAACACCGGCTGATCCAGGCCGACGGCCGCAGCTGGATCGAGGAAGACAACGGCATCTACGATCTCATCTTTCTCGACCCGCCGACCTTCTCCAACTCCAAGCGCATGAGCGGAACCTGGGACGTGCAGCGCGACCATACGGCGCTCATTACGGCGGTCATGGCCCGTCTGGCGCCCGGCGGACAGCTCGTGTTCTCGACCAACCACCGCCGCTTCCGGCTCGACCCGGAAGTCGCCGAGCGCTGGCGGGTGGAGGATCTGAGTCGCGCCACGCTGCCGCTCGATTTCGCGCGCAACCCGGCCATCCGCCGCTGCTGGCGTATTACAGAGCGGTGAGCGATGGGGGGCAAGCGACGCGCAAGGTCAGTTTGTGTCTGCGAGCGGATAAGTGCTGGCGAGCGGCGGTGATGTTGATCAAGGAGAGTGGACCGCGCCGGGTACATCAAGCACAGGAGAATCAATTCAAGTAACTGAAATACAAAGAATCAAGGATCCTAGGTCACGATCCGCACGATCCGCATGATTCTGGCACGGGGCATGCAAGAGGTATGGCGACGGTGAGAGACAGCCGGCCCTCCATAAAAAAAGAACATCCATAACGGGATCGGCAAAAGCCACAGACATTCACCGCCGGGCATGGAAACGAGAAGCCGGATCGACCGGACGACATGCAAGAAAAATAAAAACGACATCGAAGTGAAGGCCCTCATCCGAGGGCCTTTTCTTTATACCTACCCGATACCTACCCGCAAATGATATCCGCAGGCGCGGCTGCACTTGGGAACTCTCAGCCGGCTGCCAATTTCGGCAGTTCGGCAGGCTCGGGGCGATCATCGTGACCGGGTGGGATCGTCCCTGCCCGCGTCAGAACCCGGCCCAACCGCTTGCGCCCGTAGACAGGGGTGTAACGCTTGCCGTCCCAAGCCACCTGGCCTGCGATGATCACTTGTGTCACGACGCCGTCCGAGCGGTTGACCATCTGCGCGTTCTCGAAGATGTCGCGGTGCTGCATCACCGTGTTCGCTTGCGAGTCGTAGGCCCGCAGCGCCTCGGGATCGATCAGGATCACGTCGGCCTGTGCGCCGAGGTCGAGCGTGCCGACATCGAGATTGAACAGCGCCGCAGGCTCGCGGGTCAGTCGCCGTACCTGTCGGGCGACTGTCTCGAGACCGTCTTCCTGGGCCAACTGCAAGGTGCGCAGATTGCCGTCGAAGAACGCCATGTTGGTGAGGTGGGCGCCGGAGTCGTTGAATCCGGGCAGGGTGTTCTCGTCCAGCAGCAGCTGCTTGAGCACATCGCGTCGGGTGTTGGCTGTGGTCATCGCCCAACGGAACTGGCGGTCGTAGCGACGTAACAGGTGCATCATGAACTCGGCGTCGTCGACGATGGGATTGGGGAACTGCGCAAACGCTGCGCCTTCGGCTTCGCTCAGGTGCCCGGTGCGCCCTTCGGTCTCCTGATAGCGCAGCAGCCGACTGTAGATCGCCTGCATGTTCTGCCCGCTCCATTCCGGCATGTCCGGGACGGACACCAGTTCCATATCGGCCAGATCGCGGTTGAAGGTCGTCGGCTCGAAGCCCAGCCGCCGGGCCAGCCGGGCGAGGTTGAATCCCTGCTTGCCGGACATCCATGCCTCGCGGAAGCGCGCCTGATAGGCGGGATCGTTGAGCAGGCGCTGGCGACCCTCGCGGTCGTCCAGTTCCAGGGCGATCAGCTCGCGAAATGCCGGGCGTTCTTCCATGAGCGGTGAGGTAACCCCATCGGCATAGACCTTGAACGGCGCCGAGAGCGCTTGGAAGGCGAAACGACCCTTGAGCAAGCGGGAGTTAATCAGGCGATTGACACGCAGTAACCCTTTCCATGCCATGGGTTGCGATTTCAAATCCATGGCCGCGGTGGCGGTCATGCGCAGCGGCTTGCCGTAGATACGCGCGCTGCCCATCAGCATCAACGACAGGGTGGCGAGCTTGGCGTCGGGGTTGGGGGTGAACTGGACGATGCCGTCGTGCGAGCGCACCACTTCGCACAGGGCGCGGATTTCCTTGCGTGTGGCATGCTGGGCCGGGATGCGCTCACCGCGGTAGGGATCGTTGGCCAGATAGTGCAGCGGCAGGCCGTCGGTCGAAAGGCCGACGTAGCCCGCTTGCATGCATTCGTCCAGCACGCGACACATCTCGACGATCTGTTCATCGGTCGGTTTGTCGCTCAGAGCGCCCGGCATGCCCATCACGGCCACCCGCAGCATGGTGTGCGGCACCATGGGGCAGACGTTGGGTCCCAGGGGCAGGTCTTTGAAATGTTTCAGATAGTCGATGGGGTTGTCCCAGGTGATGTGACCGTCGAGCGCTTTTACCAGCACCGACTTGGGGATGTTTTCCACCCGTGCGAAGCAATCGACGCTTGGGTTATCGGCCAAGGGATCGCCCCAGCCATAGGATTGCAGGCCGAAGGCGAGCCCTAGGCTGCAGTTGCTCATCACGACCGTCGTCGTGCCATGGCGGACCGATTCGGGCAATCCGGGATCTACTTCCACCTCCAGATCGAAATGGGTGTGGATGTCGAGCAGTCCCGGCATCAGCCACTGGCCCGTGCCGTCGATGACTGTGCGTGCCCAGCTCGGTTTGAGGTCGATGCCCTTGGCGACGATGCGGCCCTGGTGGATGGCAACGTCGTAGCTTTCAGGCGCCGCGCCGCTGCCGTCGAAAACGAGGGCGTTCCTGATCAACAGATCCCACGTGCTCATGTGTCTTTCTCCTCCTGGTGACCGCATCCTGCGGCTTATCGATGCGCCAGTGCCGCCGTTGCCGGGGACCGGATCGTCTGTATTGCTGCCCCCATCATAAGCCCGATGGCAAAAAAAAGAAAAATGCAAGCGCCACCGTATGACCTATGCTTTTTTCGTCCGTTCAGAGGCTTAGTGGCCGTGGCCATATCCAGCATGACGGACATCACCCAAGAACGATCAAGGAGGAGATGAAAATGGCGACATGGATGACTATCCGGCGATCCGCATGGCGGGCGCTGATGGCTTTCGCGACGCTGGTTGTCACGGCCGAGGCGGCCGAACCGGTCGCTTACGGCAAGGTGGATGCGGCGACATTCGAGCAGGCGGTGACGGCCTATCGGAACGATCCGACCTATCTCGTCAACAACATGCCCTTGCTGCGCGCGCTCACGCCGGAACAACTGGCCCAGGCCATCGAGCGGCTCGATCTGACCCATTACAGCTATCTGTATCCAGTGGTTATCAAGGGCTCCGCAGTAACCGGACTGGTCGGGCAAAGCGTGGACCGTGTATCGGTCATGGTGGTGCGGGGAGATCGCATGCAGCCTGTCCCCTTCCAGATCGACGAGATGGACGAGAAGGGCTGGGTCTATCTGCCCGAGGTGTCGCCCAACAAGGTGCAGGGGCGCTATGGCGTCATCGATCCGGTCGACGAAATCGTGTTCATGTACCGGGACACCGGCTATGAACGCTACGATGCCGCGCGGCACGGCGCGGTCGAAGGACGCATCCTGAAGGAACTGGCGTTCGAACACGACGGCAAGCAGCGCTATGCCTATCTGGTGGAAGGCGATGCGCGGCGCAATGCGGCCGACTATGTGTCCTTCGATGCCAAGACCGGTGTTTCCCGCAATACCTATTACTGGTTCCACACCGACCCGACCAATTTCCTCGACTTCCAGGATTTTCGCGCCAACGTGGGTCCACGTCAGGACAAGCGCGTGCTGGACGCCATCTACGGTGAACTCGAGACTGGCGTGTTCACCGCCTGGCCGAAGCTGCGCTTCAACACCCTGGACAACATCCGTCCCGAATTGATCTTCGTCAAAGATGGGCCGGTGCGGGTCACGGGACTGCTCAAGCTGCGCATCATCGTGGCCGGGATTCCTGTCTTCAACATCCTTTCGCAGGTCACGATCTACGACCAGGGCATCACCCTGCCCGTTTCGATCCAGATCCCGGGCGGCGAGGTCCTGACCCGCGTGCTCAATCAGCCGCGCTTCATTCTGGCACTCGATTTCAATGACATTCAGGGCGGGCGGGTGAATGCCGCCGGCAGCCGCGATCCGGACGGCTACGCGATCGTGGACGGCAAACTCAGCGAACTGGAACGCACCGCCACCATCTCGCATGACAAGAACTGGCTGTGGATGGACAGCCACCTGGGTTGGGATGTGTTCGCGCGTTTCGACATTCCGCCGGGCTGGCCGGAGGAACTGCGGTTGCTCTATGAGGACGACCCCAAGTCCACGACGCCGTGGGAAGACTTTCCGGGCGCCAGTCCGCGCATCGGCGTGGACGCCCGGGGCTTTCCGGTCGGCAAGTTGGACATTTCGCTGACTGCAATTCTCTGGTTCCCCGATACGGTCGGTCCCGGCGGGCCGCGACGTTTCGCCGAAGAGATGCGCAGTCCGCCGAGCTGGACCGCACGGGAAGTTGCAAAAGGCGTCGCCAGCGCGATGTAGGTCCGCAAGTCTTGGCTCGAAACGGCTTCGATGCCGGTTTGGCACTCTGCCTCGCTGGCGTCGAAGCCTCGGCGTTTCCCGTGCTTGTGGGTTTGAGAAACCTCTGATATACAATCGCGGTTTATTTTTTGCTCAGGCCCCCTCGGGTCCGGTGATTAGCGAGGAGTACCGCGATGGCGGCCACCGATCAGACCAGCCAGCTCTCCATCCATCCCCCGGTGAAAGGATTCGAGCCCTACCCAATCCGGGATGGCGAGGAGTACATGAACCCTGCCCAGCAGGCGCATTTCCGGGCGATTCTGCAGGCCTGGAAGCGCGAACTGATGGAAGAGGTCGACCGCACCCTGCACCACATGCAGGATGAGGCGGCCAATTTTCCCGACCCCAACGACCGCGCCAGCCAGGAATCCGATTTCAGCCTGGAACTGCGCACCCGTGACCGTGAGCGCAAGCTGCTCAAGAAGATCGACGAAGCCCTGAGCGCGCTCGACGCCGGGGACTATGGTTACTGCGAAAGCTGCGGCATCGAAATCGGCATCCGCCGCCTCGAGGCGCGGCCGACGGCCACCCAATGCGTGGACTGCAAGACGCTCGACGAAATTCGCGAGCGCCAGATGGGGGGTTGAACTCCTCCGCTGCTCCGCCGGAAGTTGCGGTCACGGTCTGTGGCCGCTTCGCCCCATCACCCACCGGCCCCTTGCATTTCGGTTCGCTCGTCGCCGCCGTGGCGAGCTTTCTCGACGCCCGTGCTCAAGCGGGCCGTTGGCTGGTGCGCATCGAGGACCTGGACCGGCCGCGCGTTATTCCGGGCATGGCCGATGCGCATCTGCGCACCCTCGAACGTTTCGGACTGCACTGGGACGGCGCCGTGCGCTACCAAAGTCAGGACACCGAGCGCTACACGGCTGCGTTGGCAAGGCTCGAGGCAGCCGGCTGGCTGTATGCCTGCACCTGCACGCGTGCAGCGATCGCGCAGGCCGGGCTTGAGGGCCCCGAGGGCTATCGCTATCCCGGCACCTGTCGCATGCGCTCGGAATCGCCAGCCGGTACTGTTGCCTGGAGGGTGCGAGTGGATCAGAGGCCCATCGCGTGGCACGACATCGTGCAAGGCCCGCAATGCCACGCGCTCGATGCACTGTGCGGGGACTTCGTGCTGTGCCGCGCCGACGGGATCATTGCCTATCAGCTCGCCGTGGTGGTCGATGATGCGGCGCAGGGGATCAGCCGCGTCGTGCGCGGTGCGGATCTGCTCACTTCCACGCCGCGCCAGATCCACCTGCAGCGATTGCTGGATTTGCCCACGCCGAGCTACCTCCACGTGCCGCTGGCGCTCGACCGGCAGGGCGAAAAGCTGTCCAAGCGGCTGGGCGCCGCGGCGGTGGCAAAAGGACCCGCCGGGAAGTTGTTGTCGCTGGCGCTGGATTTTCTCGGACAGCGGCTGCCGCCCGAGGCCGATCGGCTCGAGCCCGAGGCATTGCTCGGCTGGGCCATCAGGCATTGGGACGTGCGGCGTATTCCGCGCGAGCCGGGCAAATCAGCCCCGCCGCTTCCGCCGTGACGCCGATGCGCGCATCGCAGTGCCCGTTCAGCCCCCTGCGCGGGGCATGAAAAGCAACGGCTGCTCGCCGGAGATGCGTGAGGCGGCGATCGGCGTCTCCCGTGGGCCGCTGGTGCCCGCCAGCCAGTTGACCGGCGCGGCCGTGTCCGCACCCAGACCGGCGAAATCGAACAGCGTGGGATCGGCTAGATGTGCCGGACTCACGTTGCGCAGGGCCGCGAAGATCGAATCGGTGCGGCCGGGATACTGGCGTTCCCAGTCCTGCAGCATCTGCTTGATCGCCTTGCGTTGCAGGTTTTCCTGCGAGCCGCACAGGTTGCAGGGGATGATGGGAAACGCCCGCGCCCGGGCATAGCGGGCGATGTCGGCCTCGGCGCAGTAGGCGAGTGGCCGGATCACGATGTGGCGACCGTCGTCCGACTGGAGCTTGGGTGGCATGGCCTGCAACTTGCCGCCGAAGAAGAGATTGAGAAACAGGGTTTCGATGAGATCGTCGCGGTGATGACCCAGCGCGATTTTGGTGACGCCGTGCTCGGCGGCGAACCGGTAGAGGATGCCTCGGCGCAGCCGCGAGCATAGCCCGCAGGTGGTCTTGCCCTCGGGAACCACCGACTTGACGATGCTGTAGGTGTCCTGCTCGATGATGTGGAAGGGCACGCCCAGCGCGGTGAGATAATCCGGCAGGACGGTCTCGGGGAAGCCGGGCTGTTTCTGGTCGAGATTGACCGCGAGGATCTCGAAATCGACCGGCGCGCTGCGCTGCAGACCCAGCAGGATGTCCAGCAGGGTATAGGAATCCTTGCCGCCGGACAGACACACCATGACCTTGTCGCCGGGGCCGATCATCCCGTAGTCCTGGATCGCCTGGCCGACCTGATGGCGCAGACGCTTCTGTAGGCGCTTGAAGTTGTTGGAGACCTCGGGGGAGGGGACGGACATGGTCGGCGGCTCGGCAAGATCCTGGGGAACGCCATAGTATACCGGGCGTCCAACATTGAACGGCCATGGTGATGAGTCATCTGCCGAGAGGGGTCGATGAGCGCCCAACCAGACATGTTTCCAGCCACCTTCCATCCCGCGGTCCAGCGCTGGTTTGCGCAGGCCATCGGCGTGCCGACGGCGGTGCAGGCCGAGGCCTGGCCGCGCATCGTGGCCGGCTGCGACACCCTCATCGGCGCGCCAACGGGTTCGGGCAAGACGCTGGCCGCCTTTCTGGCGGTGATCGACGCGCTGGTGCGCGAGGCCGTGACGGACGGATTGGCCGATGAGACGCGCGTGCTCTATGTCTCCCCGCTCCGAGCGCTCTCCAACGACGTCGAAAAGAACCTGCAGCATCCATTGGAAGGCATCGGCGGGCTGCTGCGGGCCGAGGGCACGGGGGAGGTCGCCATCCGCACCTGGGTGCGCACCGGCGACACGCCGGCCGGCGAGCGCCAGCGCATGGGGCGCACGCCGCCGCACATCGTCGTGACCACGCCCGAATCGCTTTATCTGTTGCTCACCAGCGCTTCCGGCCGGCGCATGCTCGCCACCGTGCGCACGGTCATCGTCGATGAGATCCACGCGCTCGCCGGCACCAAGCGCGGCGCCCACCTCGCCCTGTCGCTGGCCCGGCTCGACGCCCTGACCGGCCAGCGCGCGCAGCGCATCGGCCTTTCCGCCACGGCGCAGCCGCTCACCGCCGTCGCCGCGCTGCTCACCGGCCGGGCCACCGGATGCGCGATCGTCGATGCCGGCCATCGCCGGCAGTGGGATCTGGCCCTGGAGCTGCCCGATGCGCCGCTGGAAGCGGTCATGTCGAACGAGGTCTGGAGCGAGCTTTACGACCGGCTCGCGCAGTGTGCCCTGGCCCACCGCACCACGCTCGTCTTCGTCAACACGCGCCGGCAATGTGAGCGCCTGGCGCGCCAGCTCGCCGAGCGGTTGGGCCGCGACCAGGTGGCGGCGCATCACGGCAGTCTGGCGCGCGAGCATCGACTGGACGCCGAGGCGCGCCTGAAGGCCGGAACGCTGCGGGTGCTGGTGGCGACGGCGTCTCTGGAACTCGGCATCGACATCGGCGAGGTCGATCTGGTCTGCCAGATGGGTTCGCCGCGCAGCATCAACGCCTTCCTGCAACGGGTCGGCCGTTCCGGCCACGGCGTGGGTCGCACGCCCAAGGGCCGGCTGTTTCCGCTCAGCCGGGATGATCTGCTCGAATGCGTGGCCCTGCTGCATGCCGTTCGCACGGGTGCGCTCGACCGCCTGGCGATTCCGCCCGGGGCGCTGGACGTGCTGGCCCAGCAGATCGTGGCCGAGGTGGCCGCGCGCGGCGAAATCACCACGGACGCCTTGTGGACGCAGGTCACCGCGGCCTGGCCCTATCGGGCGCTCGAGCGGGCCGAGTTCGACCAGCTCCTCGCGTTTCTGGTCGAAGGCGTGGACACCCGGCGCGGGCGGCGCGGCGCACATCTGTTTCACGACCCTGCCGCCGGCATCCTGCGGCCCCGTCGCGGCGCGCGCCTGAGCGCCCTGCTCAATGGCGGCGCCATTCCCGATCAGTTCGACTACGACGTCATCCTGCAACCCGAAGGCGTGCGTGTGGGCAGCGTGAACGAGGATTTCGCTTTCGAGAGTCTGGCCGGCGACATCTTCCAGCTCGGCAATCGTGCCTACCGCATCCTGCGCGTGGAGACCGACCGGGTGCAGGTCAGCGACGCCGGCGAGGTGCCGCCGGGCATTCCGTTCTGGTTGGGGGAGGCGCCGGGGCGCAGCGACGCCTTGTCCAAGGCCGTATCGGCTCTGAGCGGGGCCGTGGAGGCGGCGCTGGTCGCAGGCGGCATCGACGCGGCGCGCACGCGGCTGGCACAGGATTATCAGCTCGCCTTGCCGGCGGCCGACCAACTCGCCCAATACCTCGGCGCGGCGCATGCGGCGCTGGGCGCGCTGCCGACGCACGATCATCTGATCCTGGAGCGCTTTCTCGACGAGGTTGGCGATCCGCATCTGGTCATCCACAGCCCATTCGGGGCGCGCGTCAACCGCGCCTTCGGGCTTGCGCTGCGCAAGCGTTTCTGTCGCCAGTTCAACTTCGAGCTGCAGGCCGCAGCGCTGGAAGACAGCCTGCTGCTCTCGCTCGGTCCGACCCATCGCTTCGATCTGCTGGACGTGCCGCGCTATCTGCATTCGCGCACGGTGCGCAACGTGCTGATCCAGGCGCTGCTGGACGCGCCGTTCTTTCCGGCGCGCTGGCGCTGGGTGGTGACCACGGCGCTTGCCGTCCCGCGCCGCCAGGGTGGCCGGCGCCGGCCGCCCCAGTTTCAGCGCCAGGATGCCGAGGATCTCATCGCGCTGATCTTTCCCGATCAGCTCGCCTGTCTCGAGAACATCCGGGGCGAGCGCGCGATCCCCGATCATCCGCTGGTGCAGCAGGCCTTGCGCGATGGTCTGGACGAGGTCATGGACGCAGGCGGGCTGGAACGCCTGCTGCAGGGCCTTGAGTCCGGCGCCGTGCGGGTCAGCGGGCGCGACCTGACGGCCCCGTCGCCCTTGGCCGAAGCGGTGATCAACGCCAAGCCCTATGCCTTTCTGGACGACGGCGCGGCCGAGGAGCGGCGCACGCGCGCTATCACCACGCGCAGCGCGGCCTGGGCCGAGGCCGCCGTAGCGACGGTGTTCGATGCCGCCGTCGTCGCCGCAATCGGGGCGCAACTCCGGCCGGCGCCGCGCGATGCCGAGGAACTGCTCGATGTGCTCGAGGTCTGCGGCTTTCTCACCGATCAGGAAGGCGCTGCCTGTCATGCCGATGCCGCGACCTGGTTTGCGGCCCTGTGCGCGGCGGGGCGCGCCCAAGCGTTCAGCCTAGGCTCCGATACTGTGTTATGGGTGGCGCGCGAACGGTTCGCCGATGTGCAGTCCGCCCGCATGGCGTCTGGGGGATCGACCGAATGCGCCACCGCCCTGCAGCGCGTCCTGCGCGACCGCCTGGCGAGCCACGGACCTTCGACTGTCGCCGAGCTTGCCGAGTCTATGGCGATTACGCCTGCAGTCGTGGCGGCGGCGCTCGAGGGACTGGCGGCACAGGGCGAGGTCATGGCCGGAAGTTTTACCGTACCCGGAGCGGCGCAATGGTGCGAGCGGCGCGTGCTGGTCCGCCTGCAACGCGCCAGCCTGCAACGGCGGCGCGCGCAGCAGGATGCAGCGGTCAGCGCCGCCGATTTTCAGCGCTTTCTGTTGCACTGGCACGGGCTGGACGCACCGCCGCAGGGCGTGGACGCCTTGTGCGCGGCGCTGGACCGGCTGGCCGGCTGGTCGGCACCGGCGCCGGCCTGGGAAGGCGAGATCCTACCGGCCCGGATTAAGGGCTTTGCGCCCACCGATCTCGATGCCCTGCTCGCGCAGGGCCGCTATCTCTGGTTACGCCTCGCCCTGCCGGACGGCGGCGAGGCAGGCGATCGTCCGCGGTTTCGCGGAGTCAACCTGCGCCAGATTCCGGTGAGCCTCATCCCACGCGGGCAATGGCGCGCCTGGCGGGCGGTGGCGCCCTTGCCCGATCCGGGCGCGCTGCCGCTGTCCGGCGCTGCGCACAATCTCTTGACGGCGCTGGAGGCGAGCGGCGCGCTGTTTCATGAAGAGCTCATCGCCGAAAGCGGCCTGCTGCCCAGCCACGTCGACACCGCGCTGACCGAGCTCATCGGGTGGGGACTGGTCACGGCCGACGGCTTTGCCGCCTTCCGGCGGCCGCGGCGGAGCGCGCGCCGAGGCGGCTTCGGCGGCATGCGGCGCGATCCGCGCGTGAGCGCGTTGGCGCAGGCCGGACGCTGGTCCCGGCTGCGCCCGCTCGCAGTGAGCGCGGACACCCGGGCGCGCTTTCCGACACATGCGCTCGAAACCTTGGAGACGGTTGCGCGGACCTTGCTGCGCCGCTATGGGGTCGTGTTCAAGACGCTGCTGGCACGCGAAGCGTCGCTGCCGCCCTGGCGCGAGCTGCTGTATGTGTTCTGGCGGCTGGAAGCGCAGGGCGAGGTGCTGGGCGGGCGCTTCGTCGCGGGCTTTTCCGGCGAGCAGTTCGCGCTGCCCGAAGCCGTCGGGCTGCTGCGGACGCTGGGGCAGCAAGAGGCGAGCGGCGCGGAATTCATGCTGTCGGCAGCTGATCCCCTGAACCTCGCCGGCATCCTCGCGCCGGGCGGGCGTGTTCCCGCTCTTGCGGGGCGGTATGCGCATTACCGCAATGGCCGGCTCGAGCGATCGGGCGAAGCCGCCGGTACGGGGGTGGTGCCGGGATCGGCATGCCGATCCCGGTGGGCCTGAGACAGGACGTCGACCCTTCGCTCAGGGTGCAATTTCCTCGTGCACGGCGCGCACCATGCGGACTGTGAAGTATTGCGACAGGTCGAGATCAGCCTCGAGCAATACCTCGGCCACGTCTTCTCGGGCGAGGAGATCCTCCAGCCCGCCCATATTCTTGACGGCTTTGAAGGTCACATCCACCCAAGTGCTTGCCTCGCCCGGCAGGTGGCTATCGGCAAAGGAAACGGTCGTTTCCTGAACCGGTTTTCCGTCCACGAGCGGTGCGGCAAAATCTGTCGCGCGGACCGTCAGGCGAAGGTTGGTGAAGATGATCCGCGGCAGATGCGGACCCGTCGCCGCAGTCGCATCATTCCAGAGTTGGAAGCGGATGCTGAAGGTTTCCCCCACATTGATCTCTTTGCCTTCCTGCCGCATCAGATAATTCGTTAGTCGCAGTTGGTTTCGGATGCCTTGATAGAATTTTTCGAGATCCATCGTTTTTCTCCTGTAGGTTGATCTGCGATCGGGGGGCGACATTTCCGGAGGCGTCGATGGAGCGGCCTCGGTTTCAGACATGCCGATTTTGGAAAGAGTTTCCGGCCTGTATGCCATCGATGGGTACATGGTAGATGGAGTCCTGTGATCCAGCATGACCCAGATCAACTGGCCGCCCTCGAGCTCTGCAGTTGGTTCGGTGCATTCCCTGTCCGGCACGCAACGAAAAACGCCGGGGAGGTCCCCGGCGTTGATGTTTCAAGCGGTCCCAGGCGCTGGGCGTCAGAGCAGGGCGGCCACGCTCTCGCGCTCTTCGTTCAGCTCGCGATAGGTCGCGTCCATGCGCTCGCGGCTGAAGGCGTTGATCTCGAGGCCCTGCACGATCTCGTACTGGCCGTTTTTGCAGACCACGGGATAGGAATACACCACGCCCTCGGGGATGCCATAGCTGCCGTCGGAGGGGATGGCCATGCTGACCCAGTCGCCTTCTGCGGTGCCCAGGGCCCAGGTGCGCATGTGGTCGATCGCGGCCGATGCGGCGGAAGCGGCGGAGGAGGACCCGCGCGCCTTGATGATGGCGGCGCCGCGCTGCTGCACGACGGGGATGAATTCATCGACATACCAAGCATGATCTACCTGATCCAGCGCGGCCTTGCCGCCGACGGTGGCGTGGTGCAGGTCCGGATATTGCGTGGAGGAATGATTGCCCCAGATGGTGATCCGGCGCACGTCGTTCACATGCCGGCCCAGCTTGGCGGCGATCTGGTGCACGGCGCGGTTGTGATCCAGCCGGGTCATGGCGGTGAACTGACGCCGATCCAGGCTCCTGGCGTTGCTGGCGGCGATCAGGGCGTTGGTGTTGGCTGGATTACCGACCACCAGCACGCGGATGTCGCGGCTGGCATGCTGGTCCATCGCCTTGCCCTGGACCGAGAAGATCTGCGCATTGGCTTCCAGCAGATCCTTGCGCTCCATGCCTGGTCCGCGCGGGCGGGCGCCGACCAGCAGGGCATAATCGGCCTCCTTGAAGGCTTCCTCGGGCCGGTCGGTGGCGATCACCTCGGCCAGCAGCGGAAACGCGCAGTCGTTGAGTTCCATGACCACGCCCTTGAGGGCTTCCTGTGCTTGCGGCACTTCCAGAAGCTGCAGGATCACCGGCTGGTCGGGCCCGAGCATGGCGCCCGAGGCGATGCGGAAGTTCAGGGCATAGCCGATCTGGCCGGCGGCGCCGGTTACGGCAACGCGTACAGGTTTTTTCATGGAAGACTCCGTAGGGTTCGCGGACACCGTGTAACAAGGCGGGAGAAGGCCAAAGCCTGACGGCGGGGCCTTTGGAAAGGCCGGTAGTGTAACAAAAATCAAGTGGGCGATTGGTCGCTGAACAGTCCCAGTACCGTCCCTTCCGGCGCTTGAATGCGGGCATAACGGCCATATCCGGGAATGATGACAGTCGTCTGTACCACGGTGCCCCCGAGTTCCCGCGCGCGCTGCAGGACGTGTTCGAGATCGGCCACGGCGATGAAGGCCTGTTGCGTTTCGCCTTCCGGCCGGCTGGCCACTTCCAGCAGGCCGATGCGGGGACCGCGTTCGGGCGCGGCTTCGCGATAGCGTCGCCCGTGAGCAACGAATGTCCAGTCGAACAGGGCCGCGAGAAAATCAGCGAGGCGCGAGGCGTCGTGGCAGTGCCATTCGACATGGGAGATCCATGCGCTCATGACTTGCTCCGGCAGGGTCGCCGTACACGCGAGTCCGGGAACCTCGATTTTCCCGCAGCGGCCCCATCGCCGCATCGGCAGGGCTGGAGCATCGTCGCAGGGCTTTGGGCGGGCGCCATTGCAGTGTCGGTAAAGGTTGATTCGGATATTACAATCATAGGACGCGGAGAGCGGTTGCGGCCCTGTGAGCCATGATGAGGAGCCAAGGATGAACAGGCAAAAGCGATATCGGAACATGCTGTGGGCGCTGCTGTTGCTGCCCGGGATGGCGCTTGCGGCGGAGTGGCAGCTCGGCAAGGACGAGAGCGGCGTGCGGGTCTACTCGAGAGATGCGGCCGGAGGAGGGATCGAGGTCAAGGCCGAAACCACCGTCGATGCGCCGCTCGTGAGCGTCATGGCGCTGATTCTGGACTACAACGCCGCGACGCGCTGGCGCGCTTCCATGATCAAGTCCATGAAAGTCAAGGAGCAACCGAACGATCACACCTGGATTCTTCAGGTTCACGCCGAACCGCCCTGGCCGCTGCCCGCCAACGAGAGCGTGATCGAGGCCCAGCTTCAGGCAAAACCCGATCGCGTGGTGTACCACTACAAGGAACGTCCGGATCTGCAGCCCCAAGGCACCAAGAGTGCGCTGGGCGCGATGAACGGCGAATGGATCCTCAAGCCGGCCGGGGAGGGGCGCACCCAGGTCACCAACGTCATGATGATGAAACCGAACATCCCCGTGCCGGATTGGCTCATCAAGCGCATGATCTACAGCACGCCCCACGAGCAGATGGTCAAGCTCGGCAAGGTGGCCGGAGAACCGCAGTATCGACCCAGCGCCGCCCCTCCCAAAATCAAGGAGCTGCTGGCGCCGACGCTGAGCGCTGCGGCCCGATCCGAGGGAAACCGCACACCCGGTTCGTGATCTCGGTTGGTTTTCCGAGCGGGTACCGAGCGACGAAAACCACCGTAGATCGAACGACTTGTGGCGGCTACCTGCCGAATGCTGCCGGTTCAGTGATCGGTTAGGTGACGATCCAGGAACAGCGCCAGACGCGTCATCCGGTCCAGGGCGTTCACAGACAAGGTCGCGCCGGAAATGCCGTTGATGGACCGATCCAGTCGGCGATTCTCGCCGAGTCCGGCACCTTCGAACTGGCGGGTAAAGGCTGGATAGCGCACTTCGCCGCCACGACTTTCTCGATAGATCAGAATGCGCACGCGCTCAATGCGCCCTTCTCGGATCACGATACCGGCGGTGATGGGCTGCTCCTTGCCGATCTCCTCCAGCACAAAGGCGGTGCGCTCGGCGGCGCGCCAATAACTGATCCGTGCGGGCGGTCGACGCGCCAGGATCGCGGCCGCACCTTCCCCCACCGAGCCGGTGAGCCAGAGGGTTTGGGCGGCCGGTGGCGTGCCGCCAAAACTTTCGGTAATGAACGCCTCGGGCGTCTGATAGACACGGGTCGCGCCGCACAGGAGCAAGAGCGTCAAGCCCACGAGCACGGTTCCCGTCAGGCGTCGATACCTGCTGGAGTCTCCCGGTTGCGGCATGTGTTCCGCCCCGTTAGAACTGATAGCCGATGCCTAGATTGAAACCGTCGAGGCCGCCGCGTCCCTCCGGACCGTTTTGCCACTGATAATCGGCCTTCAGCACGACTTGAGGAATCGGCCAGAAGTTCATCCCCACGTCGGTTTGATCGAACGTGCTGTCGCCGGATCCACCTGCCTCGGTATCCCACTCGCTGTATCGGGCGAAAACACCCCACTGCGGGCCTATGCGCCAGGAAGGCTCCAGATACCAGCCGTACTGCTTATCCCTTCCCACCGCCTCGGCTTCGGCACTGTCCAGATCCCAGCGTGCGTAGAGCGCGCGCAGTCCCAGTGGGCCGCGATTCAGGGCGACATGCGTCTCCACCAGCACAGCAGGCGTTTCGGGGCCTCCGCCTTGCGTGATGTCTCGTTGATATTGCGTGGAAACGGCCCAGGACACCCCCGGTATGCCCGACCAGCGCAGTCGCCCCGTCACGGCTGGATCGCTGGCATCGGCTTCGGAGACCTTCTGGCGTCCGCTGCGGATATTGAAATTGTCGCTGTTCAGGCCCGAATGCAGCGCCACATCGTAACCCCAGCCGGCTCCGAAGCTCCCCGAAAGGGCGCCGCCGCCTTCCCACCAGGTTGTCGGGATGATTTCGCGCTCCACCGGATTGCGCTCGACGCCGTAGAAGGTGGGCGGCTCGTGTGTTTCATTGAGGATACCGACCGGTACCAGAAACAAGCCTCCCTTGGCTTGGGTGCGTTCGTTCAGGTCGAACTCAAGATAGGCCTGTTCCAGCTCCACTTCGCCGTTCTGGTCGTCTCCAGCGATGGCATGCTCCAACTCGATCTCGGAGCGGAAACGAACCCAGTCGGTGAAGTCGTAACCCAGAAAGACCACGAAGCGATGAAAGTCGATTTCCTCCTTTGTCGCGCCGGTCGCATCGTTTTCCAGATTGTTGTAGTGCAATTCCCCATAACTTCCCAAGTGGAAGCTTTCCAACGGGGAAGAAGCATTGGGCGACGTGACAGCGGCATCGGCCAACGCATCGAGCCGGCGTTCCGTTTCCTCCAGGCGCTGGCGCAAGGATTCGATTTCCTCCTGCTGGGGGGGCGCTGCGAAGGCGGTGCCCAGGCTCGCCAGGCTCAAGCTGCCCAGTTGCAGCGCCGTGCAGAGGATCTGCTTCATCTTGTGCTGTGCCATCGTGTTGTTCCTACCTGTTCTTTGAATGAGATCTTTGAATGAGACGAACGGCAGCATATCATAATAAAAGACTTAATGAGAAGCATTATTGAAATAATCATTGGGGGCGGCTCTGCTTTTGGAGGCACCTCCCGAGGAGAAGATCCCGCTCTGGTAGTCCTCGGGCGAGTGGTCGACGACCCCGGCGGATGTCATGCTTCGAGCCAAAATGCCGATGGGTGTGGAGGTTTCCATTCAGGAACGGTCGATGACATTTCCGTCCGATGATCTGGCGCACATCCGCTGCGCCGACACCAATGTTCATGAGCACCTGCTGGACAGCCATCTGCGCGAAGTCGCGCGCCGCGCCGCCGACCACGCCGCCGGTTTCGGCGGGCAGGAGTGGGCGCGGCTGGCCGGCCTGTGGCATGACCTCGGCAAGTACCGGCCAGGTTTTCAGCGCTACCTGCGCACGGCCACCGGCACCGCAGCCGAGAACGCCCACATCGAAGGCGGCGCCGGGCGGGTGTCGCACTCCACCGCCGGCGCCTTGCTGGCCTGCGAGCGCTTCGGCACCACGGGTCGCGTGCTGGCTTACCTGATCGCCAGTCACCACGCCGGGCTCTACGACTGGAACTCCGACGAAAGCAGCCTCGAAGCACGCCTCGCATCGGAAGCCAGCCGCGCCGAGCTGGCCGAAGCGCTGGCCGCGGCGCCGCCGGAGATCCTCGACCACGGCGCCTTTGTGCCGAATCTGCGCGCCATTCCGGGTGGCTCCGCCGGCTTCGCGCTGTGGCTGCGGATGCTGTTCTCGGCGCTGGTCGATGCCGACTTTCTGGACACCGAAGCCTTCATGGACGAAGGCCGCGCCGCCGCGCGCGGCGCCTGGCCGGAGCTCGGCGCCTTGCGCACCGCCTTCGATGCCCACATGACCGGAATCGCCTCGACGGCGCCCGACACGCCGGTCAACCGCCTGCGCGCGCGCATCCTCGCCCAGTGCCGCGCCAAGGCGGCGGAGCGGCCCGGCCACTTCTCGCTCACCGTGCCCACCGGCGGCGGCAAGACGCTCGCGTCCATGGCCTTCGCGCTCGACCACGCGCTGATTCACGGCCAGCGGCGCATCATTTACGTCATTCCCTACACCAGCATCATCGAGCAGACCGCCGATGTATTTCGCGGCATCTTCGGCGATGCTGTCGTCGAGCACCACAGCAACGCCGACACCGACCCCGGCCGCGAGGACCTGCGCAGCCGTCTCGCCTGCGAGAACTGGGATGCACCCATCGTCGTCACCACCAACGTGCAGTTTTTCGAGTCGCTGTTCGCTGCGCGCCCCAGCCGCTGCCGCAAGCTGCACCACATCGCAAATAGCGTCGTCGTGCTCGACGAAGCGCAACTGCTGCCGCCCGAATTCCTGAAGCCGATCCTCGGCGTGCTGAACTTGCTCACGCGCCATTATGGCGTCACCGTGGTGCTCAGCACCGCCACGCAGCCGGCGCTCGCGCGGCAGGCGTATTTCGACCCCAAGCGCAACATCGCCGGGCTCGATGAGGTGCGCGAGCTGATGCAGGGCGGCCCGCACGTCGAAACGCCGGACGAGTTGTATCGCGATTTGAAGCGTGTCCGCGTGCGCCTGCCGGCCGACTGGCAACGGCGCACTACCTGGGAGGAACTCGCGACCGAGATCGCGACGCACGAGCGCGTGCTCGCCATCGTCAACACCCGCCGCCACGCCGCGGCGCTGTATGCGCTGCTACCCAAGGACGCCGCAGATCCCCAAAGCACGCTGCACCTGTCGGCGCTGATGTGCGGCGCGCACCGCGCGGATGTGATCGCCACCATCAAGGCGCGCCTTGTAAAGGGCCTACCGACGCGCGTGGTCAGCACCCAACTCGTCGAAGCCGGTGTCGATCTCGACTTTCCGGTGGTCTATCGGGCGCTTGCCGGGCTTGATTCCATCGCCCAGGCCGCCGGGCGCTGCAACCGCGAAGGCCGCCTGCCCGGCTTGGGCGAGGTGGTGGTGTTCGTGCCGCCCGAGGCCGCACCGCCCGGCCTGCTCGCCAAGGGCGAGGGCGCCTGCCGCAGCGTGCTGCACGGCTACACCGGCGACCCGCTCGAGCGCGCATTGTTCGAGCGCTACTTCCGCCAGCTCTATTACCAGTGCGAACTCGACAAACATGGCATCGAAAAGCTGCTGGCCGTGGATGGCAAGACGCTCGCCGTGAACTTCCGCACTGCCGCCGAGCGATTTCGCCTGATCGATGAGGCCGAGCAGGCGAGCGTGATCGTCCTCTACCGCGGGCCGCAGGGGCGGGACGACACGGTCGATCAGCGCCTCGCGCAGTTGCGGCGCGACGGCCCCGAGCGCTGGCTGCTGCGGGCGCTACAGCGCTACACCGTGAGCATCCATCAGCGCGATGCCCAGCGCCTGCGGGCACAGGGCGACATCGCGGAGCTGCTGCCGGGCTTGTTCGTGCAGGTGAGTGATGTGCTCTACCACCCGGTACTGGGGTTATTGACCGGCGATACCGGGGTGCCGGCGAGCGCGTTGATTGTTTCCGGCTGAGTCGAAAATCATGGATAAAGCCCCGTTCACAGTCGAGCAGTATCGGCAGGCATTTTCAAAATTGAACTTGTCCGATACGCAAATGAAGCTACTGACCGCGCACTATTTGATGCCCGAGCGCACTACAACTGCCAGAAGTCTTGCCAATGCAATGGGGTGGACCTCCTACCGATCGGCCAATAGCCATTATGGAGGTTTGGGAACGGCTCTGATTGAAACGATTGGTGAACCGTGGCCGAAGAATCCGGAGCACACAGTCAGTGTGTATGCTCTTTCGAAAATATGGCATGACCGAGAATGGCGCTGGCAGATGTGGCCGGAAGTCGCAGAAGCCTTGGAGTATGTTGGCTTGGTGGAGTCCGGCTGGTCGCAGAGCACAGACAGTGTTCTTGGTCCTACGGATCGCGAAGCCGTTATCAAACAGCGGGTTGTACAGTGGAGATTTCGTCTTTCGCTGTTACAGTTCTGGGAGCACAAATGTTCGGCAACGGGTGCCCGCGAAGCGTCCATGCTGATCGCCAGCCACATCAAGCCATGGCGAATTTGTACGGAGGTGGAGCGCGTGGACCCCTACAACGGCTTGCTGCTCACCCCGAACCTGGACCGAGCTTTCGACAACGGCTACATCAGCTTTGCCGATGACGGCCGCGTACTCATTCAAGCCGGCAGGGAAGAGTCGTTGCGTGACTTTGGAATTCATGCAGATCTTCGCTTGCGCAAGCTCGATGATCGGCATCGCCGCTATCTGGCCGAACATCGACGCCTTCATCGCTATGAAGATTGAAAGAGGATGAAACCAATGCACTGCCTCGACGTCCGCGGCGAATTCGCCTGCTTTACCCGCCCGGAGATGAAGGTCGAGCGCGTAAGCTATGACGTCATCACGCCGTCCGCGGCGCGCGCCATCTTCGAGGCCATTCTGTGGAAGCCGGCCATCCGCTGGCGCGTGCAGCGCATCGAGGTGCTCGCGCCCATCCGCTGGATCAACCTGCGCCGCAACGAGGTGGCGAGCGTGATCTCCACGCGCAACGTCGAGTCCGCCATGCGCGCCGGCAGTGGCGATCTGGCGCTTTACATCGAAGATGAGCGCCAGCAGCGCGCCGGGCTGTTTTTGCGCGACGTGGCTTATCGCCTGCACGCCGAACTTACCCTGCAACCCAACGCCCCGCCGGGGGAAACGCTCATCAAATACCAGGAGATGTTCGAGCGCCGCGCCGCCAAGGGGCAGTGCGTGAACCAGCCCTACCTCGGCTGCCGGGAATTCGCCGCCGCCTTCCGGCTGGTGACGGACCTGAGTGCGGAACCGCCGCCAATCCCCGAGACGCGCGATCTCGGCTTCATGCTGCACGACCTCGACTTCAGTAACCGCGCCGATCCTGTGCCGCGGTTTTTCCGTGCGCAAATGACGGGCGGCGTGGTGGAGGTGCCGGATTTTGACAGCGCGGAGGTGCGCGCATGATCCTGCAAGCGCTTGCCGACTACTACCGGCGCAAACAGGCCGATCCCGACCCCGCCCAGCGCCTGCCGGCCTACGGCTTCGAGGAAAAGGAGATTCCCTTCATTCTCGAAATCGACGGCGCCGGCCGGCTGGTGCAAATCCTCGACACGCGCAGCGGCGAGGGCAAAAAGAAAATCGCCCAGCGCTTTCTGGTGCCCAAGGCGGTGAAAAAGACCTCCGGCGTCGCGGCCAATCTGCTCTGGGACACCGCCGAGTACGTGCTCGGCATCGACACCCGCGGCAAGCCGCAGCGGGTGGCCGAGCAGCATGCAGCCTTTCGCGCCCGCATCGACAAGCTACCCGACACAGCGCAAGCGGATGCTGGCGTTGCGGCCGTGCGGGCGTTTCTTGCGAGCATAGACCTCGATGCGCTCGCCGCAAGCCCGGCCTGGGAGGAGATCAAGGCCAAAAACCCGCTGCTGAGCTTTCGCTTGCATGGGGACGTGGAACTGGTCTGCCAGCGCCCGGCGGTGACTGAGCTGGCGGCAGGCGAGGAAGATGAAGAGCCCACCGTGACCTGCCTGGTCAGCGGCGAGCCGGCCGCACTCGAGCGCCTGCACGCCGCCATCAAGGGCGTGTGGGGCGCGCAAAGCTCGGGCGCGAACATCGTCTCCTTCAACCTCGACGCCTTCAATTCCTACGGCAAGAGCCAGGGCGCCAACGCGCCGGTGGGCAAGCCGGCCGCCTTTGCCTACACCACAGCGCTCAACCACCTGCTCGCCAAGGGTTCGCGCCAGCGCATCCAGGTGGGCGACGCCTCGACCGTGTTCTGGGCCGAAGCGCCGCACGAACTCGAAGGCGCGCTCGCGGACCTCTTCGGCGAGCCGCCCAAGGACGACCCCGACCGCGGCACCGACGCGCTGCGCGCGCTCTACCGCGCCGTCGAGACCGGGCGCTTTGCCGTGGGCAGCGATGACACGCGCTTCTGCGTGCTGGGGCTTGCGCCCAACGCGGCGCGTATTGCCGTGCGCTTTTGGCAGACCGCGCCGGCGATCGAACTCGCCCGGCGCATCCGCCAGCACTTCGAGGACATCGCCGTGGCGCGCTCGCCGCGCGACGCAGAGCATCTGTCGCTATTCCGTCTGCTCGCCGCCACCGCCGTGCAGGGCAAGGCCGACAACATCCCGCCCAACCTGGGCGGTGAGGTGATGCGCGCCATCCTCGAAGGTCTGCCGTACCCCGCCACGCTGCTCAACGCCACCGTGCAGCGCTGCCGCGCCGAACAGAGCGTGACCTATCCGCGCGCCGCCGCCATCAAAGGCTGGCTGAATCGCGACGCCCGCCGCCGTCAATCACCTTCCCAGGAGTTCTCGCCCATGCTCGACCCAGACCACCCCAGCGCCGCCTACCGCCTCGGCCGGTTGTTCGCCGTGCTCGAAAAGATCCAGGAAGAGGCCAGCCCTGGTCTTAACGCCACCATCCGCGACCGCTACTACGGCGCCGCCTCCAGCACGCCGATCGCCGTCTTCACCACGCTGCTGCGGCTCAAAAACCACCACCTCGGCAAGCTGCCCGCTGGGCGCGCCACGCAGATGGAAAAGCTGATCGGCGACATCATGGCCGGCGTCGATGATTTTCCACGCCATCTGAACCTGCCCGATCAGGGCCGCTTTGCGCTCGGCTACTACCACCAGCGCCAGGCGTTTTTCACTAAACGCGCCGCCGAAGCTACCGAAACCGCATCCACTCAGGGAGAACCCGCATGAGCCTCGCCCACCGTTACGACTTCGTCCTGCTGTTCGACGTAAAAGAAGGCAACCCCAACGGCGACCCGGACGCCGGCAACCTGCCGCGGCTGGACGCCGAGACTGGCCATGGCCTCGTCACCGACGTGGCGCTCAAGCGCAAGGTGCGCAATTTCGTCGGGCTGGTGAAAGGCGAGCAGCCGCCGTATGAGATTTACGTGAAAGAAAAGGCCATCCTCAACAACCAGCACAAGCGCGCCTACATCGGTATCGGCCGCGAAGATCTGCTCGCCGGTGACGACAAAAAGCGCAAGGGCGGCGATGCGGTGGACGACGCCCGCGCCTGGATGTGCCGCAATTTCTTCGACGTGCGCACCTTCGGCGCCGTGATGTCCACGGGCATTAATTGCGGCCAGGTGCGCGGGCCGGTGCAGCTCACGTTCGCGCGCTCGGTCGACCCCATCGTCGCGTCCGAACACTCCATCACCCGCATGGCGGTCGCCACCGAGGCCGAAGCCGAAAAGCAAGAGGGCGACAATCGCACCATGGGTCGCAAGCACACCGTGCCCTATGGGCTGTACCGCGCGCATGGTTTCGTGTCGGCCTTTCTCGCCAAGCAGACCGGCTTTTCGGAGGATGATCTCGCGCTGCTCTGGCAGGCGCTGTGCCAGATGTTCGAGCACGACCGCTCCGCCGCGCGCGGCGAGATGGCAACGCGCGGGCTCTATGTGTTCAAGCACGATTCGGAACTCGGCAATGCGCCCGCGCACGCGCTGTTCGAGCGGGTGCAGGTGCAGCGCAAGCCGGGCGTGGACGTGCCGCGCGCGTTTTCCGATTACGTGGTAAGCGTTGCGGCGGATGATTTGCCTGCGGGCGTGACCCTTGAACAGTTCTGTTGAAGTGGAGGGGACGCGAATGAGCGAACTTCACGTCATTGTCGAACAGGCGCCGGAAGGCGGCTACCTTGCCCGCGCCGTGGGTGTGGACATCTTCACCGAAGCCGACGACCTCGAGCCGTTGCGCGCCCAGGTGCGCGATGCGGTGCGCTGTCATTTCGAACCCGGTCAGTGCCCGAGCCTGATTCGTTTGCATGATGGCGCAAACCGTGAATGAAAGCGCCGACCCCATCCCACTCTCCGCCCTGCAGCACTGGTGTTACTGCCCGCGCCAATGCGGGCTGATCCACTTGGAGCAGACATTCGCTGACAACATCCACACCGCCCGCGGCAACGCGGTGCACCGGCTTGTCGACACGCCGGGTTACGAGATGCAGGCCGGGGTGAAGGTGGAGCGCGCGCTGCCGCTGTGGTCCGACCGGCTCGGCTTGATCGGCAAAGCGGATCTGGTGGAGTTTCACCCCGACAGGCGGATTTACCCGGTCGAGTTCAAGCATGGCCGACGGCGGCAGAAGCGCCATGACGATGTGCAACTCGCCGCCCAAGCCATGTGCCTCGAAGAAATGCTCGGCCGGCCGGTCACGCATGGCGCCATCTACCACGCCTCGAGCCGCCGGCGGCGCGAGGTGGAGATCACTCCGACGCTGCGCGCGCTGGTGGTCGGGACCGCCGTGGCGATTCGCGCCATGCTGGCGTGCGGGCGCCTGCCGCCACCGGCGAACGACGCGCGCTGCCGCGAATGCTCGCTGATCGAGATCTGCCAGCCGGCCGCACTTGCCGCGCGGGGCATCCAAGCCGCGCTGCGCGCCGAGCTGTTCAGCGCCACGGAGGAAGGCTAGCCGCCGTGTACACCCTGCAAAACACGCTCTACGTGATGACCCAAGGCGCCTACGCGCACCTGGAGAACAACACCCTGCGCATCGACGTGGAGCGCGAAAAGCGCCTACAAGTGCCGCTGCATCACCTGGGCAGCTTGGTCTGCTTTGGCAACGTGCTGGTGTCGCCGGCGCTCATGCACCGCATGGCGGACGAAGGCAAAACCGTGGTGCTGCTCGACGACAACGGCCGCTTCAAGGCGCGCCTCGAAGGGCCGGTCTCCGGCAACATCCTGCTGCGTCAGGCGCAGCACCGCAGCGCCGCGGACAGCGCCTTCGCGCTCGAATTCGCCCGCGCCGTCGTCGCCGGCAAGCTCAAAAACAGCCGCAGCCTGCTGCTGCGCGCCGCGCGCGAGGCGGCGGATGCCAACGAACAGGCCGAACTCACCCGCGCCGCGGACAATCTCGCCGCCTCCCTGCGCGCCGCTGCCAAGGCGGCAGACCTCGACACCCTGCGCGGCGTGGAGGGCGAAGCCGCACGCGGCTACTTCGCGGCGCTCAACCTGGTCGTCAAACCGCAGGCACGCAAGCACTTTGCGCTTAACGGCCGCACCCGAAGGCCGCCGCTCGATCGCTTCAACGCGCTGCTGTCGTTTCTCTACGCGCTACTCATGAACGACTGCCGCTCGGCGCTCGAAACCGTCGGCCTCGATCCGCAGCTCGGCTATCTGCACGCCGTGCGTCCCGGCCGCGCCGCGCTCGCGCTCGACCTGCAGGAGGAGTTCCGCTCCGTCATGGCCGACCGGCTGGCGCTCACCCTGATCAACCGTGGCCAACTCGGCCCGCGCGACTTCGACGAGCGCGAAGGCGGCGCGGTGATGCTGAATGACAGCGGCCGGCGCACCGTCATCACGGCCTGGCAGGAGCGCAAGCAGGAGCAGATCACCCACCCGCTGCTTGGCATCAAAGTGCCGATCGGCATCGTTCCCTTCGTGCAGGCACGGCTGATGGCGCGCACCGTGCGCGGCGAGATGGACGGCTATCTCCCCTACCTGCCGAAATAACGCCGCCATGTTGGTCGTCGTCACCTACGATGTCTCCACCGAAACCGCCGCTGGCCGGCGACGCCTGCGGCGTGTGGCCAAGGTATGCGAAAGCATGGGCCAGCGGGTGCAAAAATCCGTATTCGAATGCCAGGTCAACGAAATGCAGCTCGAACAGCTCGAACGCGCGCTGCTTGCCGAAATCGACGAAACCCAGGACAACCTGCGTTTCTACCGCATCACCGAATCGGCCGATGTGCGCGTCAAGCAGTATGGCGTGTTCCGGGCAGTAGACTTCGAAGGGCCATTGGTGATTTGATGAAGGTGCGCGAACCCCAAGTAGCGGGAAATTTCCCGGCCGGTTCGCGCAACACGTTGCTTTTTGAAATTAAAGAGAATTGATGCGCTGCGTGATCATGGGGAAACGAGTTTATGGGCGTTTTTCGCCAGGTTCGCGCGGAGCACAAAGAATTCGCTTGGGTGGCCGCCGGTTACCGAAGCGGAGTTTCTCCCGGCCCAAAAGCCGGGAGTGGATTGAAACGTCGACCATCACATAACCCGCGACGGCGAGATTCATGTTTCTCCCGGCCCAAAAGCCGGGAGTGGATTGAAACGAGGCGGGCGATAGTATCAGAATCGCCCATCCAGGTTTCTCCCGGCCCAAAAGCCGGGAGTGGATTGAAACAGCGAAGAGGCACCACTGGCCGCAGGCCCAGATCGGGTTTCTCCCGGCCCAAAAGCCGGGAGTGGATTGAAACTTCCTCTTCTTCGTCTGTGAGGCCATCCGATGAAACGTTTCTCCCGGCCCAAAAGCCGGGAGTGGATTGAAACCCCCGCGCCACCACAACGAAGGAGCCAAATTGCAGGTTTCTCCCGGCCCAAAAGCCGGGAGTGGATTGAAACAAAATCCCGGTCGGCACCTGGATCGTGCGGGGCTCGTTTCTCCCGGCCCAAAAGCCGGGAGTGGATTGAAACTTGAGGCTGATGAAATTATTGAGGATCCGCAGGAGGTTTCTCCCGGCCCAAAAGCCGGGAGTGGATTGAAACCGGCGCCTGATCAGCATCAGATCCACCCGCGGACTGTTTCTCCCGGCCCAAAAGCCGGGAGTGGATTGAAACGTCGCACTCCGCCACCAGCCCCATCCTCTCCAGAAGTTTCTCCCGGCCCAAAAGCCGGGAGTGGATTGAAACGCCTGGCAAATCGCCGACGGGTCAGGAACGCAGCCGTTTCTCCCGGCCCAAAAGCCGGGAGTGGATTGAAACTGTCTCCTGACTCTGATCTTGCTTAAGGGAATTGGTTTCTCCCGGCCCAAAAGCCGGGAGTGGATTGAAACGCCTTCAATGGCCTCGAACCGTTGCAGGTTAAGTCGTTTCTCCCGGCCCAAAAGCCGGGAGTGGATTGAAACTTCTCATGCTCAAAAGGTGACCTCATGAATCTGACGTTTCTCCCGGCCCAAAAGCCGGGAGTGGATTGAAACTTGTGGTCGCCTCGCTGTCTGCCATTGGCTATGCGTTTCTCCCGGCCCAAAAGCCGGGAGTGGATTGAAACCAATACCTCGCCGCCGGCGTCGCGGCCGGCGCAACCGTTTCTCCCGGCCCAAAAGCCGGGAGTGGATTGAAACTGGATCTTGAACGACAAACCAGGATACCGCGCGGCAAGTTTCTCCCGGCCCAAAAGCCGGGAGTGGATTGAAACTGGTAGCGCAACTCGACCTGGACCTTGCCGTCGGAGTTTCTCCCGGCCCAAAAGCCGGGAGTGGATTGAAACTCCGATCTTACCCTCTTTCCTCCCGCGCCTCCAGGTTTCTCCCGGCCCAAAAGCCGGGAGTGGATTGAAACCACTTCCGCTGCTGAAACCGCCGTTAACATCTCCTGTTTCTCCCGGCCCAAAAGCCGGGAGTGGATTGAAACTGGAGCTTGTCGGATGAAAATCGTTGAAACGTACGTTTCTCCCGGCCCAAAAGCCGGGAGTGGATTGAAACAAGCATGAGCGCCTTGGCCTCCAATCGCCGCGCAGTTTCTCCCGGCCCAAAAGCCGGGAGTGGATTGAAACGGGTTGGTGGCGGCCTCGATGGCCGCCTCGATGTGGTTTCTCCCGGCCCAAAAGCCGGGAGTGGATTGAAACTACGCAAACACGCAGCGCCTTGCCGCCGCCCTCGAGTTTCTCCCGGCCCAAAAGCCGGGAGTGGATTGAAACATAATATCGGCATGATGCCGAATTACTTGAGCATGTTTCTCCCGGCCCAAAAGCCGGGAGTGGATTGAAACCCGGTCGCCACCGGCTGTCCTGCAGATCGGCCCGGTTTCTCCCGACCCAAAAGCCGGGAGTGGATTGAAACTTTGGGTGGGCGCGGGCACCCCAGATAGCATCCGGTTTCTCCCGACCCAAAAGCCGGGAGTGGATTGAAACAACAGTTCGATGTATTTCATGCGATCCTCACTTGAGTTTCTCCCGACCCAAAAGCCGGGAGTGGATTGAAACCCAGCGGAGCGCATCCCGGTCGTCGCGGCCTGGTCAGTTTCTCCCGACCCAAAAGCCGGGAGTGGATTGAAACCGTGTGATGATGGTCGTCTGCCCGCCGCCTTGGCCGTTTCTCCCGACCCAAAAGCCGGGAGTGGATTGAAACACCTTCTCCCCCTGTTGCCGTGTGGGGCACGGCCAGTTTCTCCCGACCCAAAAGCCGGGAGTGGATTGAAACTTGTTGTTGTGCGCGGAGCGCGATCGGCGATCACGTTTCTCCCGACGACGTCCCCCCACTTTTGAGTAGCACCGCGGTTTGGAGTCCAATCCCCCAACCGAAGGAGATTGGACGTGAAGAAGCGCTTTTCCGAAGAACAGATCATCGGCTTCCTGCGTGAGGCGGATGCCGGCCTGCCGATCAAGG
>DATLZY010000068.1:0-25057 GCA_035573755.1 Candidatus Acidiferrales bacterium | reverse complement strand
TGACCCACCTGCCGAAGTAAAAGTGACCCACCTGCCGAAGTAAAAGTGACCCACCTGGGCGAGGATGGCGGCTTTTTGGCCGCCGAACATGTTGACCCAGGAACAAGCAGTGGAGATCAGAGTTTTGGCCCGCCAAGGCCTTCCCATCCGACAGATCGCGCGGCGCATGAACTGCTCGCGCAACACCGTGCGGCGCTACCTGCGCGAGCCCGACGCGGTGACGTACTCGCCTCGCGCACCGCGGCCGACCAAGCTGGAAGCCTTCGAGCCCTACCTGCGCGAGCGCATCGCCGCGGCGCGCCCGGACTGGATTCCGGCCACCGTGCTGCTGCGCGAGTTGCGCGAGCGCGGCTACGACGGCGGCTACAGCCAGCTCAAGGTGTTCCTTGCGCGGCACCGTCCCCAGGTGGCCGAGGATCCGGTGGTGCGCTTCGAGACCGAGCCGGGGCAGCAGATGCAGGCCGACTTCACCGTCATCCGCCGCGGCCGCGATCCACTGTTGGCCTTCGTGGCCACGCTGGGCTACAGCCGGGCCAGCTTCGTGCGCTTCTCGGCACGCGAGGACTCGCCGGCGTGGTGCAACGGTCTGGAGCATGCGTTCGACTACTTCGGCGGCGTGCCCCGCACGGTGCTGTTCGACAACGCCAAGGCGGTAGTCCTCGAGCGTGATGTGTTCGGCCCCGGGCTGCACCGCTGGAACCCCGAGCTGCTGCGCCTGGCCGACCGCTACGGCTTCGCGCCGCGCGTGTGCAGGCCGTACCGGGCACGCACCAAGGGCAAGGTCGAGCGCTTCAACGGCTACCTCAAGGGCAGCTTCGTCGTGCCGCTGGCGGCGAGCTTGCGCGCCTCGGGGTTGATGCTTGACGTCGCCACGGCCCACGGCCGCATCGGCCCCTGGCTGGACGAGGTCGCCAACGCGCGCATCCACGGCACCACGGGCGAGCGCCCCGTGCACCGGCTGGCCACCGAGCGTCATCGGCTGCTGCCCCTGCCAGCCGTCCAGCGCACCGCACTACCGACCACGCCAGCGCGCAGCCCCATGCCCTTCGAGAGCCTGCAGCACCCGCTGTCGGTGTACCAGGCGCTGCTGGAGGTGCCGGCATGAACTTGCTGCACGAGCAGATCGCCGAGCTGTGCGGCGCGCTCAAACTTGAGCGCCTGGCAGCCGACTGGCATGGCATCGCCCAGCGCGCTGCGGCCAAGGATGCCGGTTACGCCGAGTTCCTCAAGGATGTGCTCAGCGTCGAGCTCGACGCGCGCACCGAACGCCAGCGCCAGACGCTGTTCAAGCTGGCCACGCTGCCAGCCATCAAGACCTTCGAGCAGTTTGACTTCCACTTCGCAACAGGCGTCCCGCGCAGCCAACTGCAGGACCTGGCTGCGCTGATCTTCATCGAGCGCGCCGAGAACGTCGTGCTGCTGGGCCCCAGCGGCGTGGGCAAGACGCATCTGGCCTGCGCACTGGCCTACAAGGCGACGATGGCCGGCATCAAGACGCGCTTCATCACCGCCGCCGACCTGATGCTGCAGCTGGCCACGGCCCGCCAGCAAAGCCGCTTGAAGGAGTACTTCAACCGCGCCGTGCTGGGGCCCAAGCTGCTGGTGGTCGACGAGATCGGCTATCTGCCCTTCGGCCGCGATGAAGCCAACCTGTTCTTCAACGTCGTGGCCAAGCGCTATGAGCAAGGCTCCATCGTGCTGACCAGCAACCTGCCGTTCACCCAGTGGGCCGATGCCTTCGCCGGAGACCAGACACTGACCGCCGCCATGCTCGATCGCCTGCTGCATCACGCCCACATCGTTCAGATCACCGGCGAGAGCTACCGGCTACGCGACAAGATGCGCGCCGGCCAAGTCGCATCCAAGGGGAGGAAAGCCGTCTGACACGGGCCCGGCACCCAGCTCGAAGACGGGTCTGGGTGGGTCAGATTTACTTCGGCGGAGTGGGTCAGAATTCAATCGGCGTTGACAGCCGGCTCAGCAGCAGCATGCGATTTGGTGAGGGGGATGCACCGCAAGCGCGGCTCACGATTCATCTGGATATCACCCTTCCTCAAAGAGATGGAGCTCTCATTTTTTGACTTACGAGGCGCATCACTGATGACCATGCCCCACATCCTGGCGAGTGAATCGCCCTTGATTCAGTAGGCACTTTCGAGCCTCGATCGGCTCGCTCTGCGCCGCAATGCACCCGACTCTTCAGGCGTCATGCTCATCGCACGGCAGCAAATACAACATTCTGCAACGGCTGACGGGTTGCTTCCGTCGTTTCGACAGCTCAGCCACCGGGTTTGTACGGACTACCGCACAGGCTAGAATGAACACTCGCGCGCGGGCCTCATGCCCGCTATCTGGTCGCCACCCACAGGGGTCGTTCTTTCCCATGGTGTTCATTCGCTCTTCTCGCTCGCGTCTGGCTTCCTTCCTCCTGCTGCTCTGGACCAGCGCCGCGCTCGCCGCGCCCATCCCGGTGCCGGCACCACCCCAGATCAATGCCACCAGCTATGTGCTGATGGATTTCGACAGCGGTCGGCTGCTGGCCTCGAGCAACCCCGATCAGCGCGTCGAGCCGGCGAGCATCACCAAGGTCATGACGGCCTATGTGACCTTCCGGCAACTGGCGGACGGCAACCTCAAGCTCGACGAGCAAGTGACCATCAGCGAGAAGGCCTGGCGCTCGGAGGGCTCACGCACCTTCTTGAAAGTGGGCTCGCAGATCGACGTCGAGACGCTGATCAAGGGCATGATCGTGCAATCGGGCAACGATGCCAGCATCGCCTTGGCTGAGCACATCGCCGGTGCGGAGGAGTCCTTCGCGGGCCTGATGAACCAGTACGCGCAGCAGATCGGCATGCGCAATTCCCACTTCATGAACGCGACCGGCCTGCCGGATCCGAATCACTACACCACGGCGCACGACATCGCCCTGCTGGCGCAGGCCATGATCCGCGACTTCCCCGAACAGTATCGCTGGTACTCGATCCGCTCCTTCCTGTTCAACGGCATCGAGCAGTCCAACCGCAACCGCCTGTTGTGGCGCGATGCCAGCGTGGACGGGCTGAAGACGGGGCATACCAGCTCGGCGGGTTATTGCCTGGCTGCCTCGGCCAAGCGCGACCAGATGCGGCTGATCACGGTCGTGATGGGCGCGCCCAGCGACAATGCCCGCATGAACGACAGCCAGGCACTGCTCAACTACGGCTTTCGCTTCTACAGCACGCACAGGCTCTATGGGGCGGGAGACACCGTGATCGAGGCGCCGGTATGGATGGGGAAGGTCAACCGCATCGGGCTAGGCTTGAAGAAAGATCTCTACATCACGGTGCCGCGCGGACAGTACGAGGGCGTGCAGACCCAAGCCGAGGTGCAGGAACGGCTGGTCGCACCGCTCACGGCCGATGCCCCGATCGGCAAGCTGGTGGTGCGCTTCAATGACGATCCCCTGCTCGAAGCGCCACTCTATCCGCAGCAGGCAGTGGAAAAAGGTAACCTCTTCAAGCGCCTGTGGCACTGGCTGCTGATGTGGTTCAAATGAGCGCCGAGCGCATCGTCTATCTCGACGGCGCGTTCCTGCCGCTGCAACAGGCTCGCGTATCGGTCCTGGATCGCGGGTTTTTGTTCGGCGACGGCGTGTACGAGGTGATCCCGGTCTACGCCGGCCGGGCCTTCCTGCTGGATGAACATCTGGCCCGCCTCGAGCGCAGTCTCCAGGCCATCCGCCTCGAAAATCCCTTGTCGCACGGCGACTGGTCCGGGATCGTGGATACGCTCATCGGGCGCCAAGGCCCCGGCGACTGGTCGGTCTATCTGCAGGTGACGCGCGGCTGCGACGATCATCGCGACCATGCCTTCCCGGCCGAGATTCGCCCGACGGTGTTCGCCATGGCCAGCCCCCTGAAGCCGCCGCCGGCCACGTGGCTGACCGAGGGCATCGCCACGCTCAGCCGCCCCGATCCGCGCTGGAGCCGCTGCGACATCAAGGCGATCGCGCTCTTGCCCAACGCCCTGTCGCGCCAGGAAGCGAAAGACGCCGGCGCGGTAGAGATCATCTACCTGCGGGACGGCGTGCTGACCGAAGGCGCGGCCAGCAACATCTTCGTCGTTCGGGACGGCGCACTGCTGACCTCGCGCGCGGACGAACGCATCCTGCACGGCATCACACGTCAACTGGTGCTGCAACTGGCGCGCGCGGCCGAGCTGACGGTTTGCGAGACGGACATCCCCGAGGCCACGCTGCGCCAAGCCGATGAGCTGTGGATGACCAGTTCCACCCGCGCCGTGATTCCCATCACCCGGCTGGACGGCGCGCCGGTCGGCACGGGCCGCCCCGGCCCCATGCACCGGCGCATGATGGCGCTGTGGGACGCGGCGCTGGGGCGCTGGCGGCAAGGCGCCGCGCTGTTGTGAGCGCGATGACCGACGAGACTCTGCTGAGCTTTCCCTGCGTCTACCCCATCAAGGCGGTCGGCCAGCTCGCGCATGAACCGGAGCCGGTGGTACGTGCCATCATCGCCACGCATGTCGATGAAGCCGACGTGCTGGCGGTGGACACGCGTCCGAGCAGCGGCGGGCGCTACCTCGCCGTCACGGTCACCCTGCGCGCCAGCAGCCGCGCCCAACTCGATGCCCTCTATCGGGACCTCAGCGCCGAGCCGCGACTGGTGTGGGTGATCTAAGTACTCCCGTGGTACGGGATTGGGGCGTCGCGCCCTACACCGAGGTCTGGGCGGCGATGCGGGACTACACCGACCAGCGCAGCGACGAGACGCCTGACGCGCTGTGGTTCGTCCAGCATCCGCCGGTCTACACGCTTGGCATGCACGCCCGGCCGGAACACGTCCTGATGCCCGGCGCGATTCCCGTGGTGCAAACCGACCGCGGTGGCCAGGTCACCTATCACGGTCCGGGCCAGTGGGTGGTGTATCCCCTGCTCGACCTGCGGCGACTCGGCTTCGGTATCCGCAGTCTGGTCGATGCGCTGGAGCAGGCGGTCATCGACCTGTTGCATGGCTACGGCATCGAGGCGCACGCGCGGCGCGAGGCGCCGGGGGTCTATGTCGGGACGGCCAAGATCGCCGCACTGGGCCTGCGCATCCGGCGCGGCTGCAGCTACCATGGCCTCGCGCTCAACGTCGACATGGACCTCGCACCCTTTGCCGGCATCAACCCCTGCGGATACCCGGACTTGGCCGTCACACGACTGCATGACCTGCGGCCGGACGTCTCATTCGCGATGGTGCGCCGGGACCTCGAAAGCGTGCTGCGGAATCGGCTCCGGCTCCCACCCGGATAGACGGCGACGTACCGGAAAGTGCTTGGTGCGGCGCATGAACGGCAGTTTTCACTCAAGCTCGTCAGTGGATGGTCGATAACCCTTGAGCCGCGAATTGATTCGCCGGCTGTGTGTGTTATACCCCTCAGGAGAGAGACCATGATGAAAATCAAGACGCTGACGATGACCCTGGCGCTGGCCGTTCTGCCGCTGACCGGGCAAGCCCACATGAACGACATGAACGATGCCGCAATGTCGGAGGTGCATGGTCAGGCACTGAGCATCGTCCGCGACAAGGGGCGCAGCTTCAGCTTCAATAGCGGCACCAACACCATGTCTTACAGCAAGGGCAGTCTGCTCGACGTCGATGTCTCTGGAACGGTGTTCGGCTACGGCTTGACCGTGACCGACTTGGGCTGGGACCGCGATCGCGGTTTTTCGCTGAGCTGGACGACCCCCTGAGTCGCCCCGTCAGCACTGAAGAACCGGCAGAAGAATGCAGAAAGCCCGCGTTTGCGGGCTTTCTGCTGTCTGTCGCTGAACCGTCGCCTCAGCTGCGGATCTTGCGCAGTCGCTCCAGCATCTGCAGCTTGGCGATCGCTTCCGCCAGTTCCGCCTGCGCGCGGGCATAATCGACATCGGACTGACGCTGCGCGATTGCATCCTCCGCTCGACGCTTGGCCTCCAGCGCCGCCGCCTCATCCAGATCCTTGGCGCGCAGCGCGGTATCCGCGAGCACCGTCACCTTGAACGGCTGGATCTCGAGGATCCCACCGGACACAAAGAAATGCGCGTCGTTGCCCTGCTCGTCGCGCACACGAACCTCACCGGCACGCAACAGGGTCAGCAGGGGCGCGTGGCGCGGCGCGATGCCGACGTCGCCTTCCACAGCGGGTGCAAACACCATGCTCCCACTGCCCGAGAAGATCTCGCCTTCGGCGCTGACGATATCGACGTTGATCTGGCTCATGTCGGCTCACTCCCGCAGCGGTTCAAATGCGCTTGGCCTTCTCCACCGCTTCCTCGATGCTGCCAACCATGTAGAACGCCTGTTCCGGCAGGCTGTCGTACTCGCCATTCAGAATGCCCTTGAAGCTGCGGATCGTATCCTTCAGCGACACGTACTTACCCGGCGAGCCGGTGAACACTTCGGCCACATGGAAGGGCTGCGACAGGAAGCGCTGGATCTTGCGCGCGCGGGACACGATGAGCTTGTCTTCTTCGGACAACTCGTCCATGCCCAGAATCGCGATGATGTCGCGCAGTTCCTTGTAGCGCTGCAGCACGTTCTGCACGCCGCGCGCGGTGTTGTAGTGCTCCTCGCCAACGACCAGCGGATCCAGCTGGCGGCTGGTGGAATCGAGCGGGTCCACGGCCGGATAGATACCCAGTTCCGCGATTTGCCGCGACAGCACGACGGTGGCGTCCAGATGCGCAAAGGTGGTGGCCGGCGAAGGGTCGGTCAAGTCGTCAGCCGGCACGTAGACCGCCTGGATGGACGTGATCGAACCGGTCTTGGTCGAGGTGATGCGCTCCTGCAGACGACCCATTTCCTCGGCCAGGGTGGGCTGGTAACCCACCGCAGATGGCATGCGGCCCAGCAGGGCGGACACCTCGGTGCCGGCTAGGGTGTAGCGATAGATGTTGTCGACGAAGAACAGGATGTCGCGGCCTTCGTCGCGGAAATACTCGGCCATGGTGAGACCGGTCAGCGCCACGCGCAGGCGGTTGCCTGGCGGCTCGTTCATCTGGCCATAGACCATGGCCACCTTGGATTCGGACAGGTTCTTGAGGTCGATGACCCCGGACTCGGCCATTTCATGATAGAAGTCGTTGCCTTCGCGGGTACGCTCACCCACGCCTGCGAACACCGACAGGCCGCTGTGCTCTTTCGCGATGTTGTTGATCAGCTCCAGCATGTTCACGGTCTTGCCCACGCCGGCGCCGCCGAACAGGCCGACCTTGCCGCCCTTGGCGAAAGGGCAGAGCAAGTCGATGACCTTGATGCCGGTTTCGAGCAGGTCGGTAGAGCCGGATTGCTCTTCATAGGACGGCGCAGGGCGATGAATCTGCCAGCGTTCCTCGCTCTCGACCGGGCCGGCTTCGTCCACTGGATTGCCCAGCACGTCCATGATGCGCCCGAGCGTGCCCTTGCCGACCGGCACCGAGATCGGCGCGCCAGTGCTGCGCACATCCAGGCCGCGACTCAGACCATCCGAGGGGCCCATGGCGATGGTGCGCACGACGCCGTCACCCAACTGTTGCTGGACTTCCAGAACGAGGCCCGTGGCATCGACCACCAGGGCGTGGTACACCGCGGGAACGGCATCCCGGGGGAACTCGACGTCCACCACGGCGCCAATGATCTGAACGATTTTTCCGGAGCTCATCTGTCTGACTTCCTTAAGGCTCTTGTCCGCACTTGCACGGTGGACGGAATGGGGACGACTGCTGAACGACAGCGGCGAATCAGGACACCGCTGCTGCGCCGGCCACGATCTCGGCCAGCTCCTGGGTAATCGCGGCCTGCCTGGCCTTGTTGTAGATCAGGGTCAGGCGCTGGATGACCTCGCCGGCATTGTCGGAAGCCGACTTCATCGCCACCATGCGCGCCGCCATTTCGCTCGCGACATTCTCGACCACCGCCTGATAGATCTGAGACTCCACGTATCGGACCAGAACATCGTCCAGCAGTGCGGCGGGACTGGGCTCGTAGATGTAGTCCCAGTTCGAGAGCATCTCCGACTCGCGCACCGGCTCGACGGGCAACACCTGCTGCACGACCGGCTTCTGGGTCATCGTGTTGACGAACTGGTTGCGCACCAGAAACAGCCGATCGATGCGACCTTCGCGGTAGGCGTCCAGCATGACCTTGATCGTCCCGATCAGCTGATCCAAGTGTGGTCGATCCCCGAGGCCACTCTGCTGCGCCACGATTCGGCCGCCCAAGCGACGGAAAAAGCCGATCCCCTTGCCGCCGATAATGGCGAGATCGACTTCGACGCCCTGCCCGTCCCAGCGCCGCATCTCGGCCAGCACCGTTTTGAACAAGTTGATGTTGAGGCCCCCGCACAGGCCGCGATCGGTGGAAACGAACAGGATGCCGACCCGCTTGACCGTTTCGCTTTCAACCAGGAACGAATGCCGATAATCTGGGCTGGCGGCCGCCAAGTGCCCGATGACTTCCCGCATGCGTTCGGCATAGGGCCGGGTTGCCGTCATCCGATCCTGCGCCTTGCGCATCTTGCTCGCCGCGACCATTTCCATGGCTTTGGTGATCTTCTGCGTGTTGCGGACGCTGCGGATCTGATTGCGGATTTCTTTTGTGCCCGCCATGACTCACCTATTCCGCTTGCGCCTTACCAGGTTCCGGTGGCCTTGAAGTCCTCGAGGATCTTCTTCAGTCCAGCTTCGATCTCGGCATTGAAATCGCCCGTGGCATTGATTTTCTCCAACACATCGCCGTAGGCGGAGCGGGCGAAGTCATGCAGCGCGGCTTCGAATGCAACGATCTTCTTCACCTCGACACTGTCGAGATAGCCTTCGTTGGCCGCATAGAGCGACAGGGCCATGAGCGCGATCGACAGCGGCGCGTACTGCTTCTGCTTCATCAACTCGGTGACGCGCTGGCCGCGGTCGAGCTGTTTGCGGGTGGCTTCGTCGAGGTCGGAGGCAAACTGCGCGAAAGCCGCCAGCTCACGGTACTGGGCCAAGGCCAGACGCACACCGCCGCCGAGCTTCTTGATGATCTTGGTCTGCGCCGCACCGCCGACGCGGGACACCGACAGACCCGCATTGATGGCGGGGCGGATACCAGCGTTGAACAGGTCGGACTCCAGATAGATCTGGCCGTCGGTGATGGAGATCACGTTGGTGGGCACGAAGGCCGACACGTCGCCCGCCTGGGTTTCGATGATCGGCAGCGCGGTCAGGGAACCGGTTTGGCCCTTGACTTCGCCACGAGTGACTTTTTCGACGTAGTCGGCGTTGACGCGTGCGGCACGCTCGAGCAGACGGGAATGCAGGTAGAAGACATCGCCCGGATAGGCTTCGCGACCCGGCGGACGGCGCAGCAGCAGCGAAATCTGCCGATAGGCCCAGGCCTGCTTGGTCAAATCGTCGTAGACGATCAGCGCATCCTGGCCCCGGTCGCGGAAGTACTCGCCCATGGCGCAGCCGCTGTAGGGGGCGATGTATTGCAGGGCGGCGGAGTCCGAGGCGCTGGCAGCGACCACGATGGTATGCGCGAGGGCGTCGTGCTCTTCCAGCTTGCGCACCACGGCGGCGATGCTGGAGGCCTTCTGGCCGATGGCGACGTAGATGCACTTAACGCCGGTGCCCTTCTGGTTGATGATGGCGTCCACGGCGACGGCGGTCTTGCCGGTCTGGCGGTCGCCGATGATCAGCTCGCGCTGGCCGCGACCGACGGGCACCATGGCGTCGATGGCCTTGAGCCCGGTCTGCACCGGCTGGGACACCGATTGACGCGCGATGACGCCCGGCGCCACTTTTTCGATGGGCGAAGACAGGGCCGTATCGATCGAGCCCTTGCCGTCGATGGGCTGCCCCAGCGCATTGACAACGCGCCCGAGGAGCGCTTCACCGACAGGCACTTCCAGAATGCGCCCTGTGCAGCGCACGCGATCGCCTTCCTTGATGTGTTCGTAGCTGCCCAGCACCACCGCGCCGACAGAATCACGTTCCAGATTCAGCGCCAACCCGAAGGTGCCACCGGGGAACTCCAGCATTTCGCCCTGCATGGCAGCGGTCAGGCCATGTACGCGGCAGATACCATCGGCCACGCTGATCACCGTACCTTCCGCGCGGGCCTCGGCCACAACCTGGAAATCCTGAATGCGCTGTTTGATCAGCTCGCTAATCTCGGCGGGATTGACTTGCATGTTGCTTCCTCGTCAATGAACCAGTGCGCGGGAAAGACGTTCCAGCTGGCTGCGGACCGAACTGTCGATCACCAGATCGCCGGCCCGGATGATGGCACCGCCCACCAGACTTTCATCGACACGCGTCTTGAGGTTGATCCTGCGCCCGAGCCGCCGGGCGAGCGATTCGGCAATGCGCCGTTGCTGATCCTCATCGAGCGCAACTGCGCTCACCACTTCGGCATCCGCCGCCCCCTCGACCTCTGTCCGCAGCTCGGCATAAACGGACGCCAGCCGCGGCGCCAAAAGCAGACGACGATTCTCAACGAGAAGCCTGACCAGATTGATACCCTGCGGACCCAGTTCCGGGCCGATGGCATCGACGATCAGTTGGCAATGCTGCTCGCTGGTCTGTCGCGGGTTTTCCAGCGCTTGACGGATCGGCCCATACTCGACCACTGCGGCCAGCAGATCCAAGCGCTGTTGCCACTGCGCGAGCGGCTCGCCCGACTCCTGCGCCAGATCAAGCACGGCCCTGGCATAGGGTCGCACTAAGCTACTTATGCTCGACATCACCCCCCCCCGATCAGATCTGGCCGACGAGATCGTCGACGAGATCGCGGTGGGCCGCTGGATCGATCTCTCGCTTGAGGATACGTGCTGCGCCGGCGGTAGCCAGTTCGGCCACCTCCCTGCGCAGAGATTCTCGGGCCTGAGCAATTTCCCGGGCAATAAGCGCTTCTGCAGAGCGGATCTGCCGCTCGCCCTCCTCGCGGGCCGCTAGCTTGGCCTGCTCGACCATTTCCGTCCCGCGGCGATTCGCCTGCGCCAAGATCTCAGCCGCCTGCTGACGAGCAGCCTGCAGCGTCGCTTCGACTTCCTGCCGCGAACGCTCGAGCTGGGCGTTGCCCTGCTCAGCCGCCGCAAGACCTTCAGCGATCTTGCGCTGACGCTCCTGCATGGCCTGCGTCAGGGGCGGCCAAACGAACTTCATCATGAACCACACGAACAACCCGAAGGTGATCATCTGGCCTAGCAAAGTGGCGTTGATGCCCACGATAACTTCTCCGCGATTCGTGTTCTAGCCCAAAACAACCGGCCGGCCGGATGCCTCAGCCGAGCGCGGCCAAGAAGGGGTTCGCGAACATCATGAGCAGACCCATGGCCACGCCGATAATGGAGACAGCATCAAGCAAACCGGCGATGATGAACATGCGGGTTTGCAGCATACCGGCCAGTTCGGGCTGGCGGGCGACGCCTTCCAGGAACTTGCCACCCAGCAGGGCGAAGCCGATGGCCGTGCCGATCGCGGCAAGACCGAAAATGATACCGACGGTCAACACGGTGTTGGCCTGGATCTGGGCGATAAGAGCTTCCATCATTCCTCCTTCAGGAATATGCAGTGTGGGCCAAAAGGATCAGTGCTTGGCATGGGCCATGCCCAGGTACACCACCGTCAGCGTCATGAAAATGAACGCCTGCAACGGGATGACCAGGAGATGGAAGATCGCCCAGGCGCCACCGGGCCCCCACTGCGCCCACCACGGCAGCAGGGCAATCAAGACAAAGATGAGTTCACCAGCATAGAGGTTGCCGAACAGTCGCAGACCCAGCGACAGCGGCTTGGCCAGCAATTCCACGGCATTGAGAATCAGGTTGAACGGGATCAGGTACCTGCCGAAAGGATGAAACAACAACTCTTCAAGATAGCCGCCGACGCCCTTACCCTTGATGCTGTAGACGATGATGAGCAGGAAAACGGTGAACGAAAGACCAAAGGTCGCGCTCATGTCGGCCGAAGGCACCGGCCGGAAATACTGGACGCCGAACAGACCCGCCACGGCAGGGAACAAGTCGACCGGAATCAGGTCGATGGCGTTCCAGAGCAGCACGAGACAGAAAATCGTCATGGCCAGCGGCGCGACGAGACGGCTGTCGCCGTGGAAGGTTTCGTGCACCACGCCATCGATGAATTCGATGATCGATTCGACCAGATTCTGCAGCGGCCCGGGCACGCCGGTCGTGGCGCGACGCGCGGCGACGACAAAAGTCCCGACGAGCAGAATGCCGAGCACCGACGACACGAGCAGCGTGTCGATATTCAAAGTCCAGAATCCTTCCCCAACCGTCCACCCGGTCAGGTGATGGGTGACGTATTCTTGAGGGGAGTGAGCAGCGTGTTCAGCACTGGCCATGAGTCAATCAACCCCTTTTTTATGCCGATCACCCGGCCCGCCCCACAGGAGGGCGAACCAATAAACCCCGGTCGTGGCCACAAAGGCCGCGATGACCACCAGAAACTGCTTCGGCACGAGCATGGCCGCAGCGGCAAACAAGCCGATGCTGGCGCCCCACTTCACGGCTTCGGCCCGCACCATCGCCGCCAGCCGGACTTGAGGCGTGGCATCGGGCGGTAGCAGCGCCGTCCGGACCATGAAGGTCGCCGCGGCGAGCAGGTTCGCACCACCGCCCATACAGGCCGCGATCGCGCCGGCCCAGCCGAACCAACAGGCCGCAACCGCTGCCACGGTCAGCGTCACGGCGGCTTGCCACCGAATCAGCCGGCCCATCGATGCAATTCAACGACCTTCAGGGGAAACGTGCCGCGCAACCTACAGAGGCACACTGAATAGCCGCGCTGCCCCTCGGAAGCGCGGCAAGTATAATGACCGCACCTTGACGGGTCAACGCTGAAATTCGTCCTCGGGCGATTTCCCCAAGGCTGCGAGCAGGCTATCGAGCTGTTCAAGCGAGTGGTAGTCGATACGGATCGATCCCTTGCCGCCACGATCCCGAATGGTGACCCCGGTACCCAGTTGCTCGGACAACAGGCGCTGCAAACGGCTGAGGTTGGGATCCGGCGCCTGGCCGGGGGCCTTGGGCCGTTGCAAACGCCGCACCAGCGCCTCGGTCTGGCGTACGGTGAGCTTGCGCTGCGCCACGTGAGCCGCGGCCTCGCACTGCGCCCCGCCCTTCAACCCGAGCAAGGCACGGCCGTGGCCCATTTCGAGTCGGCCGTCTTCGAGCATCTTGCGCACGGCCGGTTCGAGTTCGTTGAGGCGCAGCAGATTGGTCACGGCGGAGCGCGAACGGCCGACGGTGGCGGCGATCTGTTCATGCGTGAGCGCGAACTCGTCCTGCAGGCGTGCCAGCGCAAGCGCCTCCTCCATGGGGTTGAGATCCTCGCGCTGGATGTTCTCGATCAAGGCAATCGCCATGGCGGCTTGGTCGGGGACCTCGCGGACGAGACAGGGCACCTCGCGCAGGCCGGCGAGCTGAGCCGCACGCCAGCGCCGCTCTCCGGCAATGATCTCGTAGCGGCCGTCGCTCGGCCGTACCACGATCGGCTGAAGCACCCCCTGCGCACGGATGGAGTCGGCCAGATCGGCCAAGGCCTCCGGCTTGATCTGCAACCGCGGCTGGTAACGCCCTCGCTGCAGCTGTTCGATCGGCAGTTGTTCGAGTGCCTCGCCCGGACCTGCCGGCCCCGCCAGGGCGACTCCGCCCAACAGTGCATCCAAGCCGCGCCCGAGCCCTCGCTTGCGGTTCATGTGGCAGCTCCCGTCAGATCCGTGATGGCAGTCGTTCTCCCGCGGGCGTGGCGACGCAACATCTCGCCAGCCAGGGCGAGGTAGGCTGCGGTGCCTTGCGCGCTGCGGTCGAGGAGTACGCAAGGCATGCCGTAGCTCGGCGCCTCCGCCAGCCGGACATTGCGCGGCACGATGGTCCGATAGACCTTGTTACCGAAATGGCGCAGCAACTGCTCGGAGACATCCCGCGCCAGGCGGTTGCGCGGATCGAACATGGTGCGCAACAGCCCCTCAATCTCGAGCCGCGGATTGGCTTCCCGACGCACCCCATCGATGGTCCCAAGCAGCGCCTTGAGTCCTTCCAGCGCGTAGTACTCGCATTGCATGGGAATCAGCACGCCGTCTGCGGCCACCAGCGCGTTGACCGTCAGCAGATTGAGCGATGGGGGGCAGTCGATCAACACATAGTCGGGCTCGGGCAAGGCCGCCAGGGCACGGGCCAAGGCGGTTTCGCGGTGATCCCGTTGCAGCAACCCCACCTCGGCCGCGGTGAGATCCCCGGTTGCCGGAAGGATGTGGACGCCCACTTTCTCCACTTCGCGCTGCGCCTCGGCGAGCGTGCAGTCGCCGAGCAGCACCTCGCAGGCCGTGAGCGCGCCGTCAGCGACCGCAACACCGCAGCCCACCGTGGCGTTGCCCTGCGGATCGAGATCGATGAGCAGCACCTTCTTGCGGGCAAGCGCCAGGGCAGCCGCGAGATTGACGGTGGTCGTGGTCTTGCCGACCCCGCCCTTCTGGTTGGCGATTGCGATTACGCGACCCACGCTGGCTTCCTCATGGTCGACTCGTCACCTGGCCGGCGTGCGCTGTAATACGATCAACCGCCGGTCCACGCTCAGCCCCGGCACGGTCACCGGAATGATGTCGCCCAACGTGAAGTCGGCCGGAAGTCGCTCCAGTTCGCCCTCCCCGTCTGGCCCCTTCATGGCCACGAGCCGCACCGCGGGGCCGCCCAGATGCCGCGCATAGGCGCAGAGCTGCGCCAGATCCGTCACGGCGCGCGCCACCACGGTATCGGCCGGATGCGACGAGCCACCCGCCTCGGCGCGTCCGTGCAGGACCTCGACATGAGGCAGCCCCAAACGCAGCACGGCATGGCGCAGAAACCGCACCTTCTTCCCGTTGCTTTCGACCAAGGTGTACCGCCGTCCGGCATCGGCAATGGCCAACGGAATTCCGGGCAAGCCGGCGCCGCTGCCGACGTCGACGATTCGGTCGCCACGCAAGTGCGGCAACACCGTCAGGCTGTCCAGCAGATGGCGCGGCACCATGTCCGCCGGATCGCGCACCGCGGTCAGATTATAGGCGCGGTTCCATTCGGCGAGCAGGCTCAGGAAGGCCAGCAATCGCTGCCGATCCGCGGCGGCAATGGGCAACGCCATCGCTTCGAGGCCGGCGGCCAGCAGGGCGTCCAACTCGCCGTTCATGCCGCGCCATCCCCGATCAGCGTGGAGAGAACCGGCCAGTGCGCCGGGTACAGGCGGCGCATTTCCTCGCGGCCGGCCATGTCGCGATCGGCCGCATCGAACCCCGGGGCGACGGCCTCGCTGATCAGGCCATAGGCGCCGGCTTCGAGTCGGCTCGCCTTCCACACGCCGCCAGGCACGGCGAGCTGCAGCGTGTGACCCTGCGCCGGATCGGGGCCCAGCACATGCCGCTCGAGCCGTCCGTCCGGCCACACGAGCCAATAGACGATGGGCGCGCCCGCGTGGAAGAAATGCACGATGTCGGATCGATTGCGATGCAGATGACCCGTCGGCGCCTCGCGCGTGAGCAGGTAATAGATGCTCGTCATCAGCGGCCGGACTTCGGCTCCGTCCGTTTCCAGCCGCCGCTCGCTGGCGTAGGTACGGCGGAAATAGCCGCCCTCCGGGTGCGGAGCAAGGCCCAGGGCCGAAATCCAGTCTGCTGCGTTCACCCCTGCCTCGTCGATGGCCTGCCGAATCCGCGCGCGCCGCTGCCGCCTGAGTCAGATTCGATGCGCATTCTAGCGCAGCCCCGTCGGACGGGTTGCGCCGCTGTAGAATGCGACCCATGTCGATCCCATCCGAAACGGGCGCCGTGCCCTGGCCCAGGCTCACGCTCGGCATCAGCGCCTGTCTGCTTGGCGAACCGGTGCGTTACGACGGCGGACACAAGCGCGATCGCTACATCCTCGAGCAGCTTGCGCCCCACTTCGATTTCCGCCCGCTCTGCCCGGAAATGGCGATCGGACTGGGCGCGCCGCGGCCACCGCTGCGGCTGGTGCAGGAAGGCGCGTCGATCCGGGCGCGCGGCATTGCCGATCCATCGCTCGACGTCACCGCGGATTTGGCCGCCTTTGGGCTGCGCGTCGCCGAGGCGGCGCACGATCTCAGTGGCTATCTGTTCAAGGCCCGCTCGCCGAGTTGTGGCATGGCGCGCGTTCCGGTGTATGATCAGACCGGTCAAACCCACGCCCACGGCCGCGGCATCTATGCCGATGCCGTCCTGAACCATCTGCCGCTGCTCCCGGCGGAAGAGGAAGACCGGCTCCAGGACGCCGTATTGCGGGAAAACTTTCTCGAGCGGGTGTATGCCTATGCCCGCTGGCGCACATTGTTGGCACAAGGGCCGACGGTGGAGGCGCTGGTGCAATTCCATACCAGCCACAAGCTGCTGCTGATGGCGCACGGCAGCGAACCCCTGCGCGGCCTCGGGCGCATCGTGGCAAGCCTGGGCCAGATCCCGCTGGCCGAGGTGACGGCGCAATACGGGCCGGCGTTCATGCGGGCGCTGCGCTACCCGGCCACGCGTAAACGCCATGCGAACGTGCTCTATCACGCCATGGGCTATCTCAAGAAACAGCTCGCGCCGCTGGATAAAACCGAGCTGACCGAGACGATCGAAGCCTATCGGCAGGGCGATGTGCCACGCCTCGTGCCCCTCACCCTGATGCGTCATCACCTGCACCGCCATCCCCACCCTTATCTCACCCAGCAGGTCTACTGGAATGGGGCGCCGCCCGGCCTCGATTCGTAAGGTCAGGCGCAAAAAAACGCCGGGTTTCCCCGGCGCAACATCAGGCAACAAGAGGCTGAGAGGGTTACATCAAAAGGCGTACTGCCAGCCGAGCACGGCTGCCCAGTCCGTCTCCAATTGCGGGCCGTCCAGACGCTGGGCGACCGGCAAGAGGACTTCCAATCCCAGACGATGGCCTCGCAACGGGCCATCCGGGACATAAAAATTGGCACCGACCCCGACATCGACCCGTTCACCGCCTTGCGCGCGCGGATCGGCAGCCGGGGACATGGTGGGCGGAATTTGCTTGTCCTGACCGTCGATGTTGCCCCAGGCGGCAACGGCCAGGCGCAGCGAGGTGCTCACGGCCGGCGTCCACCCATAGGCGAGCCAGCCGGTGAGGTCGGCACGATGGCCGAGGGTATAGCCCTCGTCGTTCTCGCCCGTGCGGATCGTGGCGATGCCCTGCCCGCCCCAAGACCAGCGCTCGCCTTGACCGACATAGGTCAGGCCCGGTTTGAGGTCATAGGTTCCCGAGCCAAGTTGCATGGGGTATTCCAGACGCATGGCCATCGGCGCGCCGTGCTCGCCGTGGGGCATGTCGTCCTTTTCGGTGATGCTGCCGGTCGGGACACTGAGCCCCAGACTGGCGATGGCCTGATGCGGGCTGGTCACCGGTGTCAGGCGATACAGCGCCGACAGCGACACATCGCCCAAACCGCTCGATTCCATGTCGTAGGGTACGGGCGGATGATCGCCATGGCTGTGCAGCTCCGCGCTCATGCCCATCGTGAGGTAGGGGATCATGGCCATCAGCGTCCAGCGGTCGGTCGGGGCGTACATCACCTCGACCATGTGCATGGCCATATCCATGTCTTTGGGCGCGTTGTGATAGCCGTAACCGCCGGCGGCCTCGCTGCTGTAGGTTTCCTGCTTGGTGACCGAGTCCGAACCGTCCAGCAAGCCTTGCTGGCGCATCGGCATGTAGCGGTAGCCGACCATCCACTCGCCGGCCTTGTGCACGTGATCGCCCATCACCCCGATCGGCGCGTGGGCGTCGGCGCGCGCGCCCTGCCAGTCCTCGTGCGCCTGCGCTACGCCGGCCGCCACACCCAGCGCGAAGATGCCTGCGCTACAGGCCTTGAATGAGCTGACAGGATTTCGGGACATCGACAGGTCTCTCGCAAGCGGCATTGTTTTCGTGTTCAGCCAATGCGGAAAAGTCTAACGGGGGGATCGACGGCGCGGAATGTGACACATTGTCGCACCCGCCGGCGGCGAACTTCGGGCGAGGTCAGACTGACAGCGCGGGGGGCGAAGGCTCGGGCGCTGCCGCGATGGGCGCGTAGCCGCGGCGCTTGCAGGCGCGCACCTCGCGGTTCCACAGATGGATCGCCTCGGGATAATCGGCGCAGGGCGTGGTCTTGCAGGTGGCGCCGCCTTGCATGTCGCCGGCGATGCGCATGACGACCCAGCCGAACAGATCCGGCTGCAGCCGCAGCTCCACATAGCGCGTCTCGCGCTGCAGGCGCACGAACTGCCAGGGCGTCGCCGGCATGGCCTCAGTACATCCCGGTCTGCAGCCGGGCGGCCTCGCTCATGCGGCTCTGGTCCCAGGGCGGCTCGAAGGTCAGCTCCACGCTCACCCGTCGCACCGTCGGCACCGCCGCCACCTTGGCGCGCACCTCGTCGGCCAGAATGTCCCCCATGCCGCAGCCCGGCGCGGTGAGCGTCATGCGGATGTGCACGGCGCGTCCGCCCTCGGGGAGCGTTTCCACCTGCCGGTCGTAGATCAGACCCAGATCGAGGATGTTGATCGGAATCTCAGGATCGAAGCAGGTCTTGAGCTGGTCCTCGATGCAAGCTTCCACGTCCGCGTCACTGGCGTCTTCAGGCAGCACCGGCCCGCTCGGCACCTCGCGCCCCAGCGCATCGGCGTCTTTGCCCGCGATGCGCACCAGGTTGCCGCCATAATAGACCGTGAAACTCCCGCCCAGGGCCTGGGTGATGCGCACCTCGGCGCCTTCGGGCATCACGACGGTATCACCCGCCGGAATCAGGACCCCCAGGCAATCGCGGGACAACGTAGCGTAATCGGCAGGCTGATTGTACATGGCGGGCCTCACTCGGTGCAGACGGGGTCGAGTTCCCCCTTCAGCGCGGCATGCAGGGTATGCCACGACAAGGTGGCGCATTTGACCCGTGCGGGGTAATCCTTGACGCCCGCGAGCGCCGCCAGCTTGCCCAGCCGGGCCGGATCGCCGCTGGCGGTGCCGGTGAGCAGCGCGTGCATGTCCGCGAACAGGGCTTCGGCTTCGGCCACCGTCTTGCCCATGACCGCCTCGGTCATGAGACTGGCCGAGGCCGTGGAAATGGCGCAGCCGCTGCCCACGAAGCTCACGTCGGTGATGCGCTCATCCTCGATCCGCGCGTACACCGACAGCTTGTCCCCACAGAGTGGGTTGTTACCCTCGGCGATGCGCACCGCGCCCTCCATGGGCCGGAAATTGCGGGGGTTGCGGTTGTGATCGACGATGATGTCCTGATACAGCTCGCGCAGATCCATCAGCCCCGCCCTCCAAACAGCGCGCGCGCGCCCTCGAGCGCCGTCACCAGCGCGTCGACATCGGCGCGCGTGTTGTAGCAGGCAAACGAGGCCCGCGCCGTGGCCGGCACGCCGTAAAAGTCCATCACCGGCATGGCGCAATGATGGCCGCCCCGGATCGCCACGCCGGCATGGTCGAGGATGGTCCCCAGATCATGCGGATGCACGCCCTCCAGCACGAAGGAAACCACCCCGGCCCGGTCGCGCGCGGTGCCGATGAAGCGCAGGCCGGGGATCGCCCCGAGCCGATCCAAGGCATACGCCGTCAGCGCTGCTTCGTGCGCGGCAATCCGCTCGATGCCCAGCGATTCGACATACGCCAGCGCCGCGCCGAGACCCACGGCCTCGGCGATGGCCGGGGTGCCGGCCTCGAACTTGTAGGGCAGATCGTTCCAGGTGCTGCCCGCGAAATGCACGGTGCGGATCATGTCGCCGCCGCCCTGCCAAGGCGGCATGGCCTCGAGCACCTCGCGCCGGCCGTAGAGCACGCCGATGCCGGTCGGGCCATAGAGCTTGTGCGCAGAAAATGCATAGAAATCGCAGTCCAGCGCCTGTACATCGACGCGCTGGTGCGGCACCCCCTGCGCCCCGTCGATCAGGACCACCGCCCCGGCCGCCCGCGCCTGCGCCGTCAGCTCGGCCACCGGGTTGACGGTCCCCAAGGCGTTGGAGACATGGGCGACGGCGAAGATGCGCGTGCGCGGCCCCAGCAGTTGCCCGAAAGCCGCGCGGTCGATCTCGCCCGCCGGCGTGATGGGCACGACTTTCAGCGTGGCGCCGGTCTGCTCACAGACCATCTGCCAGGGCACGGTGTTGGAGTGGTGCTCCAGATGCGTGATCAGGATCTCGTCACCTGGCCCGAGGCGTGGGCGCGCGTAGCTCTGGGCCACGAGATTGATCGCCTCGGTGGTGCCGCGCACAAAGATGATTTCCTCGCGCGCGCGGGCGTTCAGAAAGGCCTGCACGCGGTCGCGCGCGCCTTCATACAAGGCGGTGGCGCGCTCGGACAGCGTGTGCACGCCCCGATGGACGTTGGCGTTGGCCTCGCGGTAATAGCGATCCATGGCCTCGAGCACGGCGCGCGGCTTCTGGGCCGTCGCAGCGTTGTCGAGGTAGACCAGCGGCTTGCCGTGGATCTGCTGGTCGAGGATGGGGAAATCGCGCCGCACCTGCGCCACGTCATAGCGATCCGGCAGGCTCGTGTGGGGAATTGCCGTCATGATGGACTCCTCTCAGGCTGTCGCCGCAACCGGCAGGCTCGCCTCGACCCCGTCGAACACCCCGTCCAGCACGCCCGCGACCGGCACATCGGGCAAGGCCGCGCGTGCAAACGAGGCGATGAGCAGGGCGCGGGCTGCCTCGCGGTCCAGACCGCGGCTGCGCAGATAGAACAGAGCTGCCTCGTCGAGCTGGCCGACGCTGGCACCGTGGCTGCACTGCACGTCGTCCGCCAGAATTTCCAGCGCCGGCCGGGTCACGACTTCGGCGCGGCGCGACAGCAGCAACGTCGCGTTGCCCTGCCGCGCGGTGATGCCCTGGGCGCCGGATGCAACCGCCACGCCGCCGCCGAACACCGCGCGAGCGCGATCGTCCAGCACGGCGCGCGTCTGCTGCCGGCTGTGCGTGTGCGGCGCCTCGTGCCGGATGACGATCTCGTTGTCCACCCGCGACGCGCGGCGGCCCTGCACCAGCCCGTACAGGTTCGCGGTCGCGCCCGGCTCGGCCAGCGCGATCTCCAGCTCGCGCCGCACCCAGCCGGCGCCGGCGTCGATCAGCCACACATCCAGCCGGCTGTCGCGGGCGCAGCGGGCCGCGATCTGGCTCAGTCCGAACACACCGGCGCCGGATTGATCGACCACCACCAGCTTGAGCGCGGCGCCGGCCTCGAGCGCGATCTCGATGGCGCTGTTCAGAAAGGCGCCGGCCTCGGGCGCGTCCGTCTGATGGAGCACCACGGTCGCGGCGGCGTTTGCGCCCAGCCGGATCGCGACGCGCGGGTGCGCCGCAAAGGCTGGCTGATCGGCCGGCGCCCCCCACAGCAGATGCACGGGTGCGGCGAGCACGGCGCCGGCATCGAACGCCAGCCCCGCGCCGTGGCGGAAGCCCAGCGCATTGAGGGCGGCAAAACCGTTCCGCTCCGGCGCGAGCAGGGCACCGACGCCCTCGGGGTCCGTTTCCAGCGCCCACAGCCGGGCGCCGGGTGCCACCTCGCCGAGGGCCAGCCCCGGCGCCGGCCGGCCGCCGACCCAGACACGGCGCACGGCGCCAGTCAGTTGCGGCAGATCCGAGACGTCATCCACCTCGACCGGCGCCGCGTCCACGGCAAAGCGCCGGGCCAGCAGCTCGCCGGGATCGGTGTAGCGCCAGGATTCCGGCGCGCTGCCCGGCAGTCCCGCCGCCGCCAGATGCACCGCGCCGCGCTCGGCCAGCGCCGGGATCGGCGTCGCCGCACCGGCATAGGCGTCGATCCAGGCGCGCACCGCCTCCATGGCCGCCTCGCTCATGCGCCCGCTCCGGCCACCACGGCGCCGTAACCCTCGGCCTCCAGCTCGCGCGCCAGTTCCTTGCCGCCCGAGCGCACGATGCGCCCGCCCGCCAGCACATGGACGAAGTCGGGGGTCACATAGTCCAGCAGACGCTGGTAATGCGTCACCAGGATCATGGCCCGGTCGGGCGAGCGCAGGGCCTCGATGCCGCGCGAGACCACCTTCAGCGCATCGATGTCGAGCCCCGAGTCGATCTCGTCCAGGATCGCCAGCCGCGGCTGCAGGATCAGCATCTGCAGGATCTCGTTGCGCTTTTTCTCGCCGCCCGAAAAGCCCTCGTTGACCGAGCGGCGCAGGAAATCCTCGGGGATACCCATGAACGCCATCTGTTCGCGCACCAGGCGCAGGAACTCGAAGGCGTCGAGCTCGGGCTCGCCGCGATGCCGGCGCTGCGCGTTCAGGCTCGCCTTGAGCAGATACACGTTGTTCACACCCGGAATCTCGACCGGGTACTGAAAGCCCAGAAACACGCCTTCGCGGGCGCGTTCCTCGGGCGCCAGCGCAAGCAGATCCTGACCCCGATAGCGCACCGCGCCGCCGGTGTGCACATAGCCCTCGCGCCCGGCCAGCACCGCCGCCAGCGTGCTCTTGCCCGAGCCGTTCGGCCCCATGATGGCATGGACCTCACCCGCGTTGACCTTGAGGGTCAGGCCCTTGAGGATGGGGCGATCCTCCACGCTCACCTGCAAATCGTCGATCTGTAGCATGAATCTAGGCTTCCCAAGGGCCTGCGCCCCGTCTGGTTTGAAAAGTGACCTCAGCCCACAGCGCCTTCGAGCGACACGGACAACAGCTTCTGCGCCTCGACGGCGAACTCCATCGGCAGCACCTGGAACACGTCCTTGCAGAAGCCGTTGACGATCATGTTCACGGCATCCTCGGCGCTGATCCCGCGCTGGCGGCAATAGAAAAGCTGGTCCTCGCCGATGCGCGAGGTCGTCGCCTCGTGCTCCACCTGCGCGCTGGGGTTCTTGACCTCGATGTAGGGCACGGTGTGCGCGCCGCAGCGATCGCCCATCAGCAAGGAGTCGCACTGCGTGTGGTTGCGCGCGCCATCGGCGCTCGGCAACACCTTCACCAGGCCGCGATAGGTCTGCTGGCCGTGGCGCGCGGAAATGCCCTTGGAGACGATGGTGCTGCGCGTGTTCGGGCCGATGTGGATCATCTTCGTTCCGGTGTCGGCCTGCTGGTGGTTGTTGGTGGTGGCGACCGAGTAGAACTCGCCCACCGAGCCCGCCCCGCGCAGGATGCAGCTCGGATATTTCCAGGTGATGGCCGAGCCGGTTTCCACCTGGGTCCAGGTGATCTTGGAGCGATCGCCCCGGCAATCGCCGCGCTTGGTGACGAAGTTGTAGATGCCGCCGCGCCCCTGCTCATCCCCGGGATACCAGTTCTGCACGGTCGAATACTTGATGGTCGCATCCTCCAGCGCCACCAGTTCGACCACGGCGGCATGAAGCTGGTTTTCATCGCGCATCGGCGCCGTGCAGCCCTCGAGGTAGGACACGTGGCTGCCGGCATCGGCGATGATCAGCGTGCGCTCGAACTGCCCGGTGTTGGCTGCGTTGATGCGGAAATAGGTGGACAGTTCCATCGGGCAGCGCACGCCCGGCGGCACGTAGACGAACGAACCGTCGGTGAACACCGCCGCGTTCAGCGCCGCGTAGAAATTGTCGGTGTGCGGCACCACCGAGCCCAGATACTGGCGCACCAGTTCCGGATGCTCGCGCACCGCCTCGGAGAAGGAGCAGAAGATGACGCCGGCCTCGCGCAGCTTTTCCTTGAAGGTGGTGGCCACCGAGACGCTGTCGAACACGGCGTCCACCGCCACGCCGGCCAGCCGCGCCCGCTCGTGCAGCGGAATCCCGAGCTTTTCGTAGGTTTCCAGCAGCTTGGGGTCGACCTCGTCCAGACTCCGGGGCGCATCGGTGCGGGATTTGGGCGCCGAGTAATAGGAAATCGCCTGGTAGTCGATGGGCGGATAGGCCACCTTGGCCCAGCGCGGTTCGCGCAAGGTCAGCCAGTGGCGATAGGCGGCCAGCCGCCATTCCAGCAGGAAGGCCGGCTCTTCCTTCTTGGCCGAGATGAGGCGGATGACCGACTCATCGAGCCCCGGCGGCACCGTGTCCGCTTCGATGTCGGTGATGAAGCCCGCCACATACTCGCGTTTGAGCAGACGTTCCAGATCGTCCTTGCTCGATGCCATGTCAGCGTTCCTCTCGAATGAAATGGGGCGCGCGGCCCGTTACGGTGCCGCCGCGGATGGGCGCGGCTCGTGCCAGTGCAGGCGGTGCACCGGCGCGCTCATGCGATCGAGCGTCACGCCCCGCAAGGCCGAGCGCACCGCGCCGCTGATGAGGTCCCAATGGCCGGGCAGGCTGCAGCCCGCCTGCTGCGGACAGGCCTTGGCCGCGCGGCTGCATTCGGTGAGCCCGAACGGGCCTTCCAGCGCCGCCACGATGTCCAGCACGGAAATCGCCGCTGGCGCCCGCGCCAGCCGGTAACCGCCGGCCACCCCGCGCACCGACTGCAACAGCCCGGTCCGGGTCAGCGCCTTCAGGAGCTTGCTCACCGTGGGCAGCGCAATGCCGCAGGCCGCCGCGATCTGCGCGCCGGTCAGCAGGGTGTCGGGGTGGCGGGCCAGATGGGTCATCACCACCACGGCGTAGTCGGTCATCTTGCCGATCCGGAGCATGGCTCCTCCGGGCATACGGGACTAAAACGGTCCTTATTGTGCCATAGCGGGGCGCGGCGGTCATGCCCCCCTCGGGCCCGCAGCCGGCAGTAGGACGCCTCGCGGACGGTCCCGCTAACCCTTCCTACTCCTACTCATACTCATACCCGCAGCGCTCATAGCCACAGGATTAGGCAAACTCTGAAAAACCCGCCGAATCTGCGTGATTTTGCGGCGTGATGGGCAATCACGTCGATCTGGTCGGGATTCGAGGTCTTTGCGCGCCGTCGGACGAGTTTCCCCATTCAGCGGATGTTGAACCGCCTCGGTTTTTCCGGAGGCTCCAACTCTTGAGAAGATGGAGCCATGAGCAAGACGAAGTATTCAGCAGAAGTGCGTGAGCGGGCAGTCCGGCTGGTGCGGGATCACCAGGGGGAGTACGGCTCGCAGTGGGCGGCGATCGAGTCGATTGCCGGGAAGATGGGTTGTTCGTCGCAGACGCTGTGCAACT
>DATLZY010000067.1:0-12398 GCA_035573755.1 Candidatus Acidiferrales bacterium | reverse complement strand
GCCGCGTCACTTCCCTCTTCGAGGCATATTCCAGCTCGGAAAAACTCGCTTGCATCGCTTCAGCCACCAGTCACGTTGCAGTGCGTCCAGCATCACAGATCGATCGAAAAACCTTTGGGATGCGAATAATTCAGCGTGTCCCTGAGTGTCGGGTCCCGGATGATTGGTTGCTGTGCAATCGACGAGGTCTGCTGATGGGCCGCGAGGTGCTGCGGGCCGTGCTGGCAGGATCATCCGTCCGGGAGGAGTAGCGTGCTGATTACCTTGCAGAATCGCGGAACCCCGGCGATGGCTTGACGCATTTCCGGCCCGTCCTGCCTATCATGGACGGAACGCGCGCGTGGCGCGCGTGACTTCAGTGAAGGAGACAGCATGTCCCGTTCGATGTTGATCACCGGTGCGAGCTCCGGGATCGGCGCCGCCGTGGCGCGGGAACTGGCCCGGCACGGTTGGAGCCTCGCCTTGTCAGCCCGTCGTCGAGACGACCTCGATGCCCTGGCGGCTGAACTGCGCGCCCAGCATCCCGCGCTGCGCGTTCATGTGGCGGTGCACGATGTGACGGACTTTGCGGCCAGTGATGCGCTGATCGCGTCGGCAGCCGAGGCGCTGGGCGGCCTCGATGCTGTGTTCGTGAATGCCGGCATCGGTTTGGGTGGGCGCATCGGCGGCAAGTCGTTCGACAAACAGCGGCGCACGATCGAAACCAATCTGCTCGGTGCCATGGCCGTGACCGATGCGGCCGTGCGTCGTTTCCGGGTGCAGGGTGGCGGACACGTCATCGGCACCTGCTCGGTGGCGGCTTTTCGCGCGGTCCCGGGTAACGTGGCGTACTCCGTGTCGAAGATCGGCTTCGCCAGTTATCTGGAAGGGTTGCGTGCCGAAGCGGGCCGCGACCGGATCCGCGTCACCGTGCTCTACCCCGGATTCGTCAAGACGCCCATCGTGGAAGGCGTGGCACGCACGCCGTTCGCCATCGAGGCGGACGCGGCGGCGCGGCTCATCGTGCGTGCCATCGAGCGGAAGGTGGCGCGCGCCATCGTGCCGCGCTGGCCGTGGACCCTGATGCGTTGGATGATGCCGTGGATCCCCGCCCGGGTCATCAGCCGGGCGGGATTCTGAGGCGGTTGCTGTCGCCTCGAGGTCCGATCAGCAGCGCCCGAGCTCACAGGCACTTGTAGACGCCGAAGGTTTGCCGGCCATTGACGACGCCGGTCAGTGCGGCAATGGTATCGCCGCCCATGTCGACGGCGTTGTTTTTGGCCACGCGCTGCAGATCCAGATCGACCGAAGCCGCGCGCCGCGCGATGAACCCGATCCGGTCCAGCACCTGAACCTTGGTCTGGCCCACTTCCGTGCAAGACTTGACCCGCTCGAGTGGCAGCAACAGCACCCGATCGGCGCCGGGACTCTTGGGAATGAAGGAGCAGGCTGCGAGCAGAGCGGGCAGGCAGGCGACGGCAATCAGCTTGTGTTTCATGGGCGATCGGGCTCCTCACGGGGCAGGATGGACGGTGCGGTCTCGCTGGGCGGCGTGCGGGTCTGGGCGGACCGTTTGAAAAAGGCCTGCATGGCCGCTCGCGATTCAGGCGATTGTAGCTGACGGCCGAAGGCTTGTATCTCGGTGGTGAGCGTCGTCTGCGTGGCAACCCGGTGCGGCGCGCGCAGCAAGGCCTTGGTTTGTTGCAGGGCTTGTGGCGGCAATGCGGCCAGCCGTTCGGCCTGAGCCCGCACATGCGTCTGCAGCGCATCGGTATCGACCACTGCGTTGATCAACCCGAGCCGGGCTGCGGTGGCGGCGTCGAGCGCCTCACCGGCCAAGAGCATGGCACTGGCCTGCTTGGCGCCTACCACCAAAGGCAGCAGGTAGGAGGCGGCCCCTTCGGGAACGAGCGCAAGGCGCGCAAACGGCAGTTCGAAGCGTGCCTCGGGCGCAGCCCAGGCCAGATCGCAGTGCAGCAACAGCGTGGTGCCGATGCCGATGGCCACGCCAGGGACGGCGGCCAGCAAGGGCTTCGGGAAGTCGATGATGGCACGCAGGAAGCGCACCACGGGGCTGTCGGGTCCGGTGGGCGGCGTGCGCAGGAAGTCCTGCAGATCGTTGCCGGCGGTGAAGCAGCCCCCAGAGCCGGTCAGGACCACGGCACGCACCTGCGGATCGGTGTTGGCGGCGTCCAGGGCTTCGACCAGCGCCGTGTACATGGCGTGGGTTAGCGCGTTGCGCTTCTCCGGTCGGTTGAAGCTGAGCGTCCAGATCGGGCCGGCGCGGTCAATGAGGATGTCCGTGCTCATGGGGTGACTCTCGATGGGGATCGGTTGCGGCACTTGTCATTCGGACGGGCGGTGGCGCGCGTCGCGCGGGGTCGTAGGGCATGCGGCGGAGCGTCCACGCCTGGGGCTCGGGCTGCAGGGTGACGTGATGGATGTCGAAACGTTCGGACAACAGATGGCGCAAGCGGCCCAGCAAGCCGGACCATTCCTCCAGCGTATCGAGGTCGACATGCGCGGAAAGCGCGACATGTCCGCTGGAGAGCGTCCAGATGTGCAGGTCGTGGATGCCGCGCACGCCCGGAAGTGACGCGAGGGCCCGCCCCACGGTGTCCAGATCGAGGTGACCCGGCACGCCCTCCATCACCACATGCAGCCCTTCGCGCAGCACGCGCACACTGCCCATGAGCAGCAGACCGCAGATTGCCAGCGTCAACAGCGGATCGATGCGCATCCAGCCTGTGGCGAGGATGACGGCGCCCGAGGCCAGAGCCGCGACCGAGCCCAATGCGTCGCCCAGCACATGCAGGATCGCGGCGCGGATGTTGAGGGTCTGCTGGCCGCGCAGCAGCAGCGCCAGCACCACGAGATTGAAGGCCAGACCCACGGCCGCGATGGTGAGCACCGCGCCACCCTGCACCGGGGCGGGATGCTGCAACCGTTGCACCGCGCCCGCCAGTAGCGCCAAGGCCAGTGCCAGCATGATGAGGGAGTTGGCCAGCGCGGCCACGACCTCGGCGCGGCCGAAACCGTAGGAATGCTGCATGCTGGCGGGGCGCCGCGCCAGATGAGCGGCCACGGTGGCCAGGATCAGCGCCCCGGCGTCGGTGATCATATGGCCGGCATCGCCCATCAAGGCCAGGGAGTTACTCCAATAGCCCACGCCAGCCTCGACGGCGGCGAAAGCCAGTGTGAGTCCTGTCGCCCAATTCAGGTGATGGGCATGAGGCTCCGCATGAGCGTGGCCGTGATGTGCGTGGGAATGGCTGGCCACGTCTACTCCGCGCGCCAGTCGCCCGAGGCGCCCCCGCTCTTTTCGAGCAGACGCACGCCCTCGATCACCATGCCACGCTCCAGGCTCTTGCACATGTCGTAAACGGTGAGCAGCGCGACCTGAACCGCCGTGAGCGCCTCCATTTCGACGCCCGTGTTGGCGGTCGTCTGGGTGATGGCTTCACAGCGTACGCCAGACTCGACCAGATCCAGATGCACCGCGACGTGCGTTAGCGGCAGGGGATGGCAGAGCGGGATGAGGTCGGCGGTGCGTTTGGCGGCCATGATCCCGGCGAGCTGGGCGATGGCCAGCACGTCGCCCTTGGGCGTGGTGCGCTCGACGAGCGCGGCGTGCGTGCCGGCATTCAGGCGGATGTAGCCCTCGGCCACGGCGCGGCGCACCGTGACGGCTTTCTGGCCCACGTCCACCATCTGGGCGTTGCCATGGGCATCGAAGTGGCTGGAGCGATTCATGGAATCAGTGGCCTTGGCTGTTTTCAGGCGGGCGCCGATGTGGGATTACCATAGCATGGCTGGCAGAAGGGATAGCGGTGCGGAGGATGCGATGATCACGGTGCGATTCTTTGCCGGGCTGCGCGAGCAACTGGGGCGCGACACGCTGGAGCTGCCCGCGACGGACACTTGCGTGCGCGAGGTCTGGGCGCGCGCCACTGACGGGGCGCCGATGCCGACGCATCTGCTCGCCGCGGTGAACCTGGAGTACGCCGATTTCGATGCGTCCGTGGCCGATGGCGATGAGGTGGCGTTCTTTCCGCCGGTGACCGGGGGCGCGGCATGATCATCGGCTTGCACGAGGCAGCTTTCGAGCCGTGGCCGCTCCTCGCCGAAGCCACGCAGGCCATGGACACGGTCGAGCGCGAAGCCTGTGGCGCCGCCGATGTGTTCGTCGGCACCATGCGCGCCGGGGCTGGATCGGCCCGTGTCGTGCGTCTGCAGCTCGAGCATTACCCCGGTATGACCGAGCGCATGCTGACGCGCATCGCGGCGGATACGCGCTCGCGCTGGCCGATCCGGCAACTGGTGCTGGTGCACCGGGTGGGCGAAGTACTGCCCGGCGAGACGTTGATCGTGGCGGCGGCCTGGTCGGCGCATCGTGACGCGGCCTTTGCGGCCTGCCGGCATCTGGTGGAGGCGGTCAAGCACCAGGCGCCGTTCTGGAAGCGGGAATTCCGGGCCGACGGCACGGCGGCGTGGGTCGCCGCCAATACGCCGGCCCGGATCTGAAGCCTGCTTTGGGCGGCGCTCAGCCCTTGTTGGCCTTCGCGCGTTCCAGTCCGGCCAGGATCTCGGCTTCGGCGGCCTTCAGGTCCTGCCAGCCCTCGATCCTCACCCACTTGCCCTTTTCCAGGTCCTTGTAGTGCTCGAAGAAATGGGCGATTTGCCGCAAGGTCAGCTCGGGGAGATCGGCCGTGCTCTGGATCTGGCTGTAGAGGCCGCCGGAGGTCTTGTCGACCGGCACGGCCAGCACTTTCTGATCCTGACCGGCTTCGTCGCTCATGCTCAGCATGCCCAGCGGGCGGCATTTGATCACACAGCCGGGCACCAGCGGGAAGGGCGTGATCACCAGCACGTCGACCGGGTCGCCGTCATCGGCCAACGTGTGCGGGATGTAGCCGTAGTTGCACGGGTAGTGCATGGCGGTGGACATCAGCCGATCGACGAACAGTGCGCCGCTGTCCTTGTCGACTTCATACTTGACCGGATCGCCCCGCATGGGGATCTCGATGAGGACATTGACCGATTTGGGGACGTCGTCGCCGGCGGGGATGCGGTCGAGGTTCATGATGCAAGGACTCCATGGAGGCGGATTGTCGGAAATCCGGGCGAGCGCTTGAAAAGCACGCGGATCCGGGACGGGGCCGCCATTATACCCGTCTGCCATAGAGGCACGCAGGCTTGAATTGACGCGGGCGCCGCGCGGCGGGTAACTTACCCCCTTTTGGCAACAGGGACGCTGCCAAGCGGTCGGCGTTCACGAGAGGACGGACATGCGCATTGTGCTCTTGGGCGCGCCCGGTTCTGGCAAAGGCACCCAGGCCAAACTCCTGATGGAGCGGTTCGGCGTTCCCCAGATTTCCACCGGCGATTTGCTGCGGGCAGCGGTTGCGGCTCAAAGCCCGCTGGGACTCAAGGCCAAGGCGGCGATGGATGCCGGTGAATTGGTCAGTGACGAGATCGTCCTCGGCATGATCCGCGAGCGGCTCGCAGAAGCCGACGCCAAGGCCGGTTTCATCCTCGACGGCTTCCCCCGCAATGGCGCGCAGGCCGCCGCGCTCGATGCCCTGCTCGCCGAACTGGGGCAGGACATCGACCGGGCGGTGCACATTCAGGTTGCCTTCGATGAACTGCTCAAGCGCCTGACGGGTCGTCGCACCTGCACGCAATGCGGCGCGCTCTACAACGTCTATTTCTCGCCGCCGCATCAGACCGGGGTCTGCGACCGCTGCGGCGGCGTGCTCATGCACCGCGACGACGACAACGAGCAGACCATTTCCCGCCGCCTGCGCGTCTATGAAGAACAGACCCAGCCCTTGATCGACTACTACCAGGCGCAGGGCAAGCTCGCCGCCGTTTCCGGAAGCGGCGAGGTCACCGAGATCCTGCGCCGTGTCAGTGAGGCGCTCTCGGCCTGAACGCCGCCGTCAGGCGCCGGTTTTGATCTTTCCCTCACGGGTCGTCCAGAACCGCAAGCAGTGCTTCGCCGATGACTTCGCGGCGCCAGCCGCGCAACACCGGTGTGTCGCGGGCGCCGAGCACCAAGGCTTCCAGTTCACGCCGTGGCGCCAGCACGGCTCCATCCAGGCCGAGCTCATCAGCCCGTGACCGCACCACCTGTCCCAGTCGCTTGAGGCGCTTCTCCAGCGCCGGTGGAAGCGGGTAAGGCGCCGGGGAGGAGGCGGGTGGATGTGCCGCACCGTCCCGGATGGCGGCGAGCCATTCGCCCGCATGCCGCTGCAGCAAGGCGGGTGGGACCGTGATCCCGTTCGTGAGGCCGGCGATGCTGTCCGGTTGGTGCTCGGCCCAGTGCAGCAGGACATCGTCCTTCAGCAGCCATTGGCGCGGCAGGTCGCGCGCTTCCGCTACCCGTTCGCGCCAAGCGGCCAGCGCCCGCAACGCGCCCTGGCCGCTTGGCGTGAGCATGCGTCCGGCGCCGATGCGCAGCCAGGCCCGTTCCGGATCGATGCGATAACGCGCCGGGTCGGCCAGTGCCGCGTGTTCGGCTGCGGCCCACGACAGACGGCCTTTCAGTTGCAAATCTGCGGTCAGTCGATCGTGCAAGGCGGCCAGATGGCGCACGTCGTCCGCCGCATAGGCGAGTTCCGCATCGCTCAACGGCCGCCTGGCCCAAGCGCTGCGGGCGTGCAGCTTGGGCAGCGTGATGCCCAGCGTTTTTTCCACCAGCGCACCATATCCGCTCTGCGGCGGATGGCCCAACAGCGCTGCGGCGATCTGGGTATCGAACAGCGGGGTCGGCAGGCGCCCCTCGCGGGCCTGATGCAGCAGTTCCAGATCCTGGCCGGCGGCATGCAGGATCTTGATGCTGCCCGGATCGTCGAGCAGCGCGAACAGCGCGCTCCAGTCGCGCAAAGCGATGGGGTCGATCACGGCCACGCCCTTGGGCCCGGCGAGTTGGATCAGGCACAGCCGGGCGTGATAGGTCCGTTCGCGCACGAATTCGGTATCGAGGCCGATCCAGGGCGCGCCAGCCCAGTCGGCAACGAGGTCATTCAGGGCATCTGGATGATCGATGAGGCGAAATGCAGACATGAACGGCGACGCACAGGACCCGGAGCGGGCTTTGCTATGATGCCATGGCCGTGACGGCGGACGGAGGATCAGGCGCGGTGCATCTGCACATCTTGGGGATTTGCGGCACGTTCATGGGCGGTATCGCGGCCTTGGCGCAGGCCGCCGGCCACCGCGTCACGGGCTCGGATCAGCACGTCTATCCACCCATGAGCGATCGGTTGGTGGCGTTGGGCATCGCCATTGGCGAGGGCTACGATCCGGCGCACCTGGATTCCACACCCGATTGCGTGGTCGTGGGCAATGTGATCAGCCGCGGCAATCCTCTGCTCGAGGCCGTGCTGGATCGCGGCCTGCCCTATCTGTCCGGCCCCGAGTGGCTGGCGCGCCACGTGCTGCAGGACCGCTGGGTGCTGGCAGTGGCGGGCACGCACGGCAAGACCACCACCAGCAGCCTGCTCGCCCACATCCTGGAACAGGCGGGGCTGGCACCCGGCTTCCTCATCGGCGGCGTGCCGGCCAATTTCGGCGAGACCGCGCGCCTGGGACGCACGCCGTTCTTCGTCGTCGAGGCCGATGAGTACGACACGGCGTTCTTCGACAAGCGCGCCAAGTTCGTCCATTACCGGCCACGCACGCTGATCCTGAACAACCTCGAATACGACCACGCCGACATCTACCCGGATCTGGCGGCCATCGAACGGCAGTTTCACCACCTGATCCGCACCGTGCCGGGTCAGGGGGCGCTCATCGTCAACGGACAGGACGCCGCGCTCGAGCGGACTTTGGACATGGGCTGCTGGACGCCCGTCACGTTTTTCGGCCAATCTGCCGGCTGGCATGCGCGCCTGCTCGCCGAGGACGGCAGCCGCTTCGAGGTCTGGGATGGCGCGGCGCGCCAGGGCGTCGTCGAGTGGCCGCTGTTCGGAAGCCACAACGTCGACAACGCGCTCGCCGCGCTGCTCGCCGCTCGCCATGCCGGCGTGCCGCTGGAGGTGGGCTGCGCGGCGCTGGCTTCCTTCGCCGGGGTGCGGCGGCGGCTGGAGCGGCGCGGGGAGGTCGCAGGCGTCACGGTCTACGACGATTTTGCCCATCACCCGACCGCGATTGCGGCGACGCTCGAGGCGATGCGGCGCCGGGTCGGCTCCACCCGCCTGATCGCCGTGGCCGAACTGCGCTCCAACACCATGCGGCTGGGGACGCACCGCGCCGCGCTGGCCGGCGCCCTCGCAGCGGCCGACGAGAGTTGGGTAGCGGCGCCGGGTGCCGACTGGGATGTGGCGGGCAGCCTGGCGCCGCTCGGGGGCCGCGCGCAGGTGGCGGCCGATACCGAAGCGCTGCTCGCCGCTTTGCCGCCCCGGTTGCGGCCCGGCGATCATGTCGTGGTGATGAGCAACGGCGGTTTCGACGGCTTTCATGCGCGCCTCATGACGGCGCTGGCCGAGGGGGCGTCACGGCGATGAGCCGCGCGCCCGTTGCCCTGGCCTGGACCGGTGCGTCCGGCGCGGCCTACGGGGTGCGCTTGCTCGAGTGCCTGCTGCAGGCGGGTGAGCGCGTGTATCTGATGGTTTCGCGTCCCGGTCTCCTGGTGATCAATGGGGAGACCGATCTCGGCCTGCCGGGGCGGGCGGCGGACGTCGAGCGGCAACTCGCCACGCACTTTAACGCCGCGCCCGACCAGTTGCGGGTGTTCGGGCAGGACGAGTGGACCGCGCCGGTGGCCAGCGGTTCGGCTCGCTTTCGGGCCATGGTGGTCTGTCCGTGCAGCATGGCGACGCTGGCCGCGATTGCCGGTGGCGCGAGCCGCAGTCTGATCGAGCGCGCGGCCGATGTGACGATCAAGGAGCAGCGCCGGCTGATCCTGGTGCCGCGAGAGACGCCTTTTTCCGCCGTGCATCTCGAGAACATGCTGGCACTGGCCCGGCTCGGGGTGATCATTGCGGCGGCCAATCCCGGCTTCTACCATCGGCCCGTGCAGGCATCGGATCTGGTCGACTACCTGGTGGCCCGCCTCCTCGATCTGCTCGATGTGCCGCATCAGCTGCTGCCGCGCTGGGGCGAATCCGACTAGCACCGACCCGGCCTGCGCAGGGCGACTCTTTGCCGACGGATGTTCTCATGCCGACGAACCCCGAGCGCCGCGGCGCGCTGATCGCCTGGTCGCTGTACGATTGGGCCACCAGCGCCTACGCGGCCCTCATCCAGACGTTTCTGTTTCCCGCCTACTTTGCCCGCGCCCTTGCGCCCGATGCGGCCACCGGCACGGTCTGGTGGGGGAATGCCATGGGGCTCGCCGGGCTCGCCATTGCGGTGCTGGCGCCGATCCTGGGGGCGCTGGCGGATCGCGGCGGCCACCGCCGGCTGTTTCTCGCGCTGCTCACGCTCATCAACGTCCTCGCCACCGCGGCGCTGTGGACCGTGCGGCCGGACGCGGACTTCGCTCTGCGCGCGCTGGTGCTGGCGGGGGTGGGAACGGTCGCGCTCGAACTGGCGTTCGTGTTCTACAACGCGCAGCTCGCGGATCTGGCCGCTCCTGAGCGCATCGGGCGTTGGTCGGGCTGGGCCTGGGGATTGGGCTATCTCGGCGGGCTGGCCTGTCTCGTTCTTGCTCTGCTGGGATTCGTGCAGGCGACGCCGCCGCCCTTCGGCCTCGACCCGGCTGCGGCCGAGCCCGTGCGCGCCACCTTCCTACTCGCCGCTGTCTGGACGGCGGTGTTTGCCCTGCCGCTGCTGCTGATGGTGCCCGATCCGGCACGCGCCCGAAGCGATGCGCCTGCCGGGCGTGTGTTGCGTATGGCTTTCACCGATCTGGCTCGCTCCCTGCGCGGGCTGCTCCACGACGCCTCGATGCTGCGGTTTTTTGCCGGGCGCCTGCTGCTGATCGACGGGCTGACCACGGTGTTCGCCTTTGGCGGCCTGTTCGCGGCCGGGACCTTCGGCTTCGATGAACGGGCGGTGCTGCTGTTCGCCATCGTGCTGAATCTCACCTCAGCGGTGGGTGCGGTGGCGTTTGCCTGGCTCGACGACCGACTGGGCGCCCGCTCGGCCATGCTCTGGAGTCTGGTCGGGCTGTTGATCACCGGCACGGCGTTGCTGCTTGCGCCGAGCGCGGGTGCATTCTGGGTCTGGGGCGCCTTGCTGGGCATTTTCGTCGGTCCCGCCCAAGCGGCCAGCCGCTCGTATCTGGCGCGCATGGCGCCTGCGGGGCAGCGCAACGAGCTGTTCGGGCTCATGGCCTTTTCCGGCAAGGCCACGACCTTTCTGGGGCCATTTCTCGTCGCGGCACTGACGACGGCAAGCGGCAGCCAGCGGGTGGGGCTCGGCGTCGTGCTGGTGATGTTTGCGGGAGCGCTGCTGTTGACGGTCGGCGTCGCGTCCGACCGCAGAGCGCCGCAAGAACGCTAGACTCAGCGAAGTAATCTCCAGGGAGGGAGCAGTCATGAACATCGCTGAAACGCGCCTCGCGGCCACCGTCGTCCTGTTGCGGGACGGTCCGCAAGGCCCGGAAGTCTTCATGGTGCGCCGTCACCACCAGATCGATTTTGCGGGCGGCGCCTTGGTCTTTCCCGGGGGCAAGGTGGCGCCCGAGGACATCCATCTGGCGCAGGCCCATGTTCCGGATGATCCGCTTGGCGCGTTTCGCCTCGCGGCCATTCGCGAGTTGTTCGAGGAGACCGGCCTGCTGCTGGCCGAATCGGTCGGCGGAGCCAGAGGCACGAGTGCCGAACCCATGGATCGATTGCGCACTGAGCTGGTGCAGGCCGGCATCGATTTTCCCGTCTTGCTGGAGCGATTGGGCATGCGCCCGACGCCTGGAGCCCTTCTGCCGTTCGCGCACTGGATCACGCCCGAGATGGTGCCCAAACGGTTCGATACCCATTTCTTTCTGGCGCGCATGAGCGGCGAGACGGTCTTGTCTCATGACGGTGGCGAGACGGTGGATTCGCTGTGGATCACGCCGCGCGAGGCGCTGAGCGCAGCGCAAGAGGGTCGCCACACCATCATCTGGCCGACGCGGATGAATCTGCAGAAACTGGCGCAGCACGACACGGTCGACGCCTTGTGGAATGCCACCCGCGCGGCGCCGGTCGTGACGGTCCTGCCGCGGCTGGTGCAGACGCCGCAGGGCCAGCGCATGCGCATCCCCGAAGAGGCCGGATATCCGGAATGGGAGGTCGATCTGGCGACGCTGATGGGGGCTGCACGCTAGTCGGAATGGCCGGAGCAAGCTGGTCGCTCCGGCCGACCGGTCAGCATTTTTATTCGAAGCGAACCTGCGGGGTCGGGGTTAGGGACAGCAGCGGCGCAATGACCGTGCCGACCCCGGGGACGGTGGCGACTCCCGCGATCAGCGAGGTTTTGCCGGCCACCAGCGCGGCATTGGCGCCGGTCACCGCGCCGGTCCGCAGAGTGGTCAGCGTGGGGTAGTCGGATTCGATCTCGCGGGCCTTGCCGCTTGTCGGCTCCCGGATGATTTCTAATCTGGTTTTGAGAACAGATGCGGATGGGAGCGGCGCCATCGTTTCATGGCCTGGAGGGGCATGAGGTGCTGCAGCGCCTTTTGGGGCAGGTGCTCGTTGTACAGCCAGACGTAGCGGTGCAGCGTGGTGGCCAGGTCCTGGGCGCTGTTGAAGTGGTGGGAGCGCAGCATCTGCGCAAGGCGCCCGTTGAATCGCTCGACCATGCCGTTGGTCTGCGGCGACTTCGGCCGGGTCAGCCGGTGCTCGATGCCCAGGGCTTCACACAGGGCGTCGAACGCCTGCTGCCCCAACGTCCTTGGCTTGGAAGCCGAACTGGCAGTCGGTGAACCCACGGCCGCGTCGGGTGGCTCTTGATGGCGATGAACACCCAGCGTGTGGCCCGGTCGATGGCCACGATGAGAAATAGCGCCTGCGGGTTTCGTCCTGCCTCTGCGGCAGATCCTTCACATCGATGTGCACATCCCCCGGCTCGTAGGCCTTGAAGGGCTTGGGCGCGCGCGCAGGGACCTCCGGGGTCGGCAGGCGCGAATGGCCTCGTCGGCGCAGCAGACGATCCAGCACTGAGCGGCTCATGCCAGGTTCGATGAACTCGCGCACCACCACCAGCAGATCGTCCAGCGACAGCCGCAGTGGCGTGCGAGGTAGATCACCAGCGTCTCCTGGGCGGCATGGAGTGTGGTCTGCAGCCGGTGCGGGGTGTGGCTGGCGTCACACACGCGCTTGCGCTCTGCGCCGGATCGTCTGGCGGCTTAAGCCGTATTGCCGGGTCAGCTCGTACTCACTGGCCGAGGACTGCTGGATGGCCGCGCGCACAGCCGGCGTGGTGGTGGCGTTCTTGTGCAAGGTGATCAGCAGGCTACTCCTGCCGGACGGATGATCCTGCCAGCACAG
>DATLZY010000066.1:0-8512 GCA_035573755.1 Candidatus Acidiferrales bacterium | reverse complement strand
GCACCACCTGCTCCATCTGCGCCAGGAACACCTCGCGCCGCGTGCGCTTGCGGCTCCCCAGATCCTCGGCATCACCGAACGACAGCCGCCCCCCCTTGAATCGATCTCGAACCGATGATCGATGCTCGTCGAGAACGGGGGGTGTTCAGGCTTTTCTTAGGGGATCTGCCGAAGGGCACTTGGCGGCCGCTCGAGCCGTGGGAGGTGAACGCGCTCCGCAAGCCGACTCCGCCCTGCTCGCAGCCTTGAACGGTTGGATCAGTCGGCGATGACGCGCACCCGCCGCGCCGCTTCCCGGGCCCGTTCGCGCGCCTCGTGGATGGTGTCCGCCCGCGCGAGCGCCACGCCCATGCGCCGCTTCACGTAAGACACGGGCTTGCCGAATAGACGCAGCTCGCTTTCCGGCACGGCGAGCGCCTCCGCGATGCCCGCGAAGGCGACCCCGGGCGCATCCACGCCGCCATAAATCACGGCGCTGGCGGCAGGTCGTACCAGCCGCGTATCTACTGGCAGCCCCAGGATCGCGCGGGCATGCAGATCGAACTCGCTCTGCATCTGGCTGGCGAGCGTCACGAGGCCGGTGTCGTGCGGGCGCGGGCTGACTTCGCTGAACCACACCTCATCGCCGCGCACGAATAGCTCCACCCCGAAAATCCCCCGGCCGCCGAGCCGGTCGGTGACCCGTTGAGCGATGTCGTGCGCCCGCTCGAGCGCCAGCGCGCTCATCGGCTGCGGCTGCCAGCTCTCGACGTAATCACCGTCGACCTGGCGATGGCCGATGGGTGCGCAGAATTGGGTTTGGATGCGTCCCGAGGCGTCGGCCGCCCGCACGGTCAGCAGCGTGATCTCGAAATCGAACGTGATCCATTGCTCGGCGATGACTCGCCCCCGGTCCACCCGCCCGCCGCTGCGGGCCGCGGCCCAGGCGGCGGGTACCTCGTCGATCGTCCGGATCACCGATTGGCCTTTGCCGGAGGAAGACATGACCGGCTTGACCACGCAGGGCAGGCCGATGTCGTCCGCGATGGCAGCGTGAAGCGCGGCTTCGGAGTCGGCAAAGGCGTAGCGCGAGGTGGGCAGGCCCAAGGTTTCGGCGGCGAGCCGCCGGATGCCCTCGCGCTGCATGGTCAGCCAGGCGGCTTCGGCGGTCGGGATGACGTGCGTGAGACCCTCGCTTTCCAGTTCACGCAGGGTTTCGGTGGCGATGGCCTCGATTTCCGGGACCACGAAGTGCGGCCGTTCCTTTGCGATGAGCGCGCGCAGCGCGGCGCCGTCGGTCATGTCGAGCACATGGGCGCGATGGGCAAGGGCATGACCCGGTGCATGCGCATAGCGGTCCACCGCGATCACCTCGACCCCGAGTCGCTGCAGGGCGATGATCACCTCCTTGCCCAGTTCGCCGGCACCGAGCAGCATGACGCGGGTGGCCGAGGGGGTGAGCGGGGTGCCGATGCGCATGACGATCTCCGCGGTCGGGAAATGGACACGCGATTCTAGCGCATGGGGCCTGCGCCGATGTCACGGCCGCATCGACAATGTGCCCCATCCGGTGCGCTATCATCACGAGCCTTGCCCGTCCCCGCCGGAGCGATGTGCCCATGGCCTGCGCCGAGATGCTCGATTCCCTCATCCAGACCGTCGCCGACCTTGCTGCGATGGGGCTGTCCCCGGCCACGGGTGGCAATTTTTCGGTGCGCGCGGGCGAGGATGTGTTTTGCATCACGGCCTCGGGGTGTGACAAGCGCGCCTTGACGCCTGCTGACTTCATCCGCGTGCCCGTGTCGGGGGCGCTGCCGGCGACGACGCCGGCACCGTCGGCCGAGACCGCATTGCACCAGCGGCTCTACCGGCTCGATGCGCGCATTGGCTGCGTCCTGCACACCCATTCGGTGCCGGCGACCGTGATCTCACGAAGTTGCGCGGAAGATCGCCTCGTGTTCACGGGCTATGAAATGCAAAAAGCCATTCGCGGCCAGACCACCCACGAGACGCCGCTGACCCTGCCGCTGTTCGACAACACGCAAGACATTCCTGCCTTGGCGGACGCGCTTGCGCGACGCTGGGAGCCCGATGGCCTGCCGTATGGATTGCTGGTGCGCGGCCACGGCCTGTATGCCTGGGGCGCGTCAGTGGCCGAAGCGCGGCGCCACGTCGAAGGCTGGGAATTCCTGCTGAGCTGCCTGCTCAACGAACGCTTGCTGGAGAATCGCAGGTGAAGATCGAGGCCGTCGTCACGGACATCGAAGGCACGACCACCGACATCGGTTTCGTGCACCGGGTGCTGTTTCCCTATGCCGCCCGCGCGCTGCCGGCCTATGTCGCCGCCCATCGTGCCGAGCCGGCCCTGCAGGCGCTGTTGCGCGATGTCGCGGTCCAGAGCGGGCGGCCCGAGGCGAGCGAGGCCGAAATCGTGGATCAGCTGCTGGAATGGATCAAGCTGGATCTCAAGCTCACGCCCTTGAAGACGCTGCAGGGCTGGATCTGGCGCGAAGGCTACCAGCGCGGCGATTTCACCGGACACGTCTATCCCGACGCGGCCATCTGCCTGCGCCGTTGGCATGCGGCCGGCTTGCGGCTGTATGTCTACTCCTCCGGATCCGAGGAAGCCCAGCGCTTGCTGTTCGGTCACAGCGATCATGGCGATCTGACCGGACTCTTCAGCGGGTACTTCGACACCCGCATCGGCGCCAAGCGCGAGCCCGACAGCTATCGGCGAATCGCCGAGACGGTTGGACTCCCCCCTGATCGGATTCTGTTTCTCTCGGACATCGAGGCCGAACTCGACGCGGCGCGAACCGCGGGGCTCGCGACCTGTCTTCTGGCACGGGGTGGCGAGATGACGAGCCCGCACCCCGTCGCCCGGGATTTTCATCACATTGCGCAACTGCAGGAGGTCGCGCCATGAGTCGCCTGACCGTCTATTCTGCCGCCGATGCCGCCCACCCGATCCTTGCGACCGAGGACGGCGACACCATTCGCCGGACGCTGGCCGATGCCGGCGTTCTGTTCCGGCGCTGGGCCGCCACGGCGCCGCTCGAGGAGCGGGCGGAGGAGGCGGCCATCCTGGCCGCTTATCGCCCCGAGATCGATCGTCTCGTTGCGGAGGCCGGCTATCAGAGCATGGATGTGGTCAACATGTATCCGGATCACCCGGACCGGGTCGCCTTGCGGCAGAAGTTCCTCAGCGAACACACCCACGGCGAGGACGAGGTGCGCTTTTTCGTCGAGGGTGCCGGCTTGTTCTGCCTGCATCTGGACGAGCGGGTCTATGCTGTGCTGTGCACCAAAGGGGATCTGATCAGCGTCCCGGCCGGCACCCGGCATTGGTTCGACATGGGCGACCGGCCGCGTTTCACCGCCATTCGCCTGTTCAACAACCCCGACGGCTGGATCGCGCGTTTTACCGGCGACACCATTGCCGAACGTTTTCCCCGGCTGGACTGACGCTCACGCCGCTGCGAAGGCTCAGGAGCCTCGTGCGGTACTGGGCACAGGGGTGATCGGCCGGCGAGGTCACCCCTGGCAAGTATGGCCGAAGGCTGCCAGCCCTTCCGCGAGATAGTCCGCCACCATTAGGGTCGTGATCAGGTATTCGGCCGTGCGGTTCGTGGCACTGCCCGTTGCCTCGGCCAGGGCACCGTGCCATGGGACGGTGAAGTCGGCGGTGCGGGCAATCGGGCCGCAAACGGCCTCGGCCAGACCGACATGACCCACGACTGACGCAAGGAAGGCCCGAAGGATCTGGTCGATACCGTGCCCGATCACCTCATCGCCGCACAGCAAAAGGATGATGACCGGATGGGGTGAGGCATTCATGGCCAAATCTTCCTTCACCATCGGAAACCGAGGAATTGCGCCGCGCCGTTGGCCGTCGACCGTGCTTGGTCACGGCGGCGTGCGGTCCGGCGCCATCCAAGTATTGCAGCGGATGGATACAGAAAGAGTGAACCGCCGGGTGGGTCATCTCCCGCCCAGCGGTTGCCATGATGGTGCCGGCGAGAGGAATCGAACCTCCGACCTGCTGGTTACGAATCAGCTGCTCTACCGACTGAGCTACACCGGCTTTGAAGGGGCGACAGCATAACTCATTTTGAGCCGGCTTCGGAAATTCGCCGGCGCGATGTCTTGGTCAATGCTGTGGCAGCGGCTTTGAATGGACCAAACGTGGAATCAGCATCGGTGTAGTCTGCCGGTAGCGGACATAGTCCGAACCCAGATAGCGCATCAGGTCGCGCTCTTCGTAATGCACACCGATCAGGATATAAACCGTCAGCGCAGCGGCGAGGAACAGGTGACCGACGGTCATGTAGGGCGTGATCCAGAACAGGATCAACATGCCGAGCATCATCGGATGGCGCACATAGCGGTACAAGAAACCCGTCTTGAAGGGGACCGGCGTATAAGGTAGCCCCTGGTCATACAGATAGGCCTGACGCAAGCCGAACAGTTCGAAATGATCGGTGAGGAACGTCGACCACACGGCGATGATACCGCCGAGGCCGAGCAGCACCAGACACACGGTGACGACGGGTTGCCAGGTAATGTGCCAGAGCATGCCCGGCATGGGCTGCCAGAAAGCCATGAGCACGATCAGCGTGATGCCGGAGGCCACCACATACGTGCTACGCTCCAGATGTTCGGGGATGATCCGCGTCCAGCGCCGCTTGAAGGCGGGACGGACCATGATGCTGTGCTGCAGGCCGAACAGGGCGATGAGTCCCGTATTGATAGCGAGGGTCCGGCCCCAGCCCCCCCTCAGTTCCCCGCTGCCGGCAGTCCAAGGCAGCCATAGGTCATGTAAAAACAGGATCAGGCCGACCAAGCTGAGCATGCCGAACGCATAGGCAGAGATTGCCAATGGCAATGCACGTCGGGATGACATGATGGATTCTCCTCCATGTGAATCGTTTGATTATGATGAAAATGGGGTGAAGAAGATCGCCTTCGATCAAAGTCCGGGGTCGATCGGTATGAGGATGTCCTGCATCGGTCGGCGCGGCGTTTCCTCCGGAACTTCGGCCGCGGTACCGATGGCGATAATGGCGATCGGACGCAGCGTCGGTGCAATGCCCAAGGCAGACCGCGCGGCTTCCTCATCGAAAGCGCCCACCCAAGCGCTGGCGAGACCTGCGGCCACGGCAGCGAGCTGCGTGTAACTGGCCGCGATGGTGGCATCCTGAAGCGCGTAGAGGCTTGCACCTCGTTCGCCATAGCGGGTTGCGGCACGTTCAGGATCAGCGCAGAACACCAGGCAAACCGGCGCTTCGGTCAAAAAGGACTGACCGCTGCTGGCCGCTTCCAGCGCCTGCCGCTGTTCGAGGCTGGTTACGACAGCAATGCGGTAGGATTGCAGGTCTCCCGCCGACGGCGCGGCGCAAGCAGCTTCCAGGATGGCATGCAGTTGCTCTCGGGAAACCGGCTGATCAGTGCGGTAATGTCGGATCGAATGGCGGCGCCGGACCGTTTCAAAAAGATCCCACATCGTATCCCCCAGGCTGCATGTTTGACTCAGCCGGCTTGACCCTGGCCCGATCGCAATGCCCTTGCCTGTTGCTCCATGTCCGAAAGGCCCAGTGCCTTATAGGAGTCGATGAGTATATCCAGCGCTGGCAGGACGGCATCGGTGCCCGAAAACTCAGCCAGGATATCCTGGGCGCGGTTCGCGGCGGCGACATAGGTGCCGCGTTCCAGATAGTAGCGCGCGACGGCCAGATCGTGCTTGGCAACGCGGTTTTTCAGGAACAGCATACGCTGGCGGGCATCGGCTGCGTACGGGCTGTCTGGATAGCGCCGCAGGAGATTGCTGAAGGCAGCAAAAGCGCCGCGGGCGTACTGGGTGTCCCGTTCTGCACCGTCGATATTCAGCCAGCGCCAGCGCACGGTGCTTTCGAGCAGCCCCAGGCTGCGCTCGAAATTGATTCGCCCCTGCATGTAGAGGACATAATCGGCATTTGGATGGCTGGGGTATTCGCGCAAGAAGCGTTGCGCCGTGGCGATGCCCTGCTCCCACTCGCGCTGGCGGTAGTAGGCGTAGATCAGTTCGATTTGCGCCTGTTGTGCATAGGGACCGAAGGGATAGCGGGACTCAAGGGCGTTGAAACGCTTGATGGCGCTGTCGAAGCTTTCGCTTTGCAGCGCCTGGTGAGCCTCGTGGTAGATTTCGGCGGCCGGCCGATTGGTGTTCACAGCGGGTTCGTCATCACCGTTCTCGGGATCACCGGAGCTGCCGGGCAGGTAGGACAACAGCGAGCAGGCTGAAAGAAACAGTGCGAGCAGCAGCACGAGCACGGAGCGGGCGACGGAGCGCATGATTTAGCTTGACCTCGAAGCCGGCCGCAGCCGGATGAACGAAACATTTTGGAGTATAACAAAGCCATTGGGACCAATGACCTTGCCGGATGATGAGTTTCTCGTTCCTGTCGCCGGAGAGGCAGTTGCCTTCTATGTCCCGGCAGAGCGGGCGGGTCGTCGCCTCGACCAGATTCTGGCCGAGCGCTTCACCGATCACTCGCGCAGCCGTCTGGCTGACTGGATCAAAGACGGCTCCGTCCAAGTCGACGGCCGTCCGGGCAAGCCCAGCGACCGCCTGCAATCGGGCCAGCGCGTCCACGTGCAGGTTCCTAGACCCTCGCCGGTGATCCCCTTGCAGCCCGAGCCCATCGCGCTCGACATCGTCCACGAAGACGACGATCTGCTGATCATCGACAAGCCGCCGGGTCTGGTGGTTCACCCTGGCGCCGGCAATCTGGCTGGCACGCTGCAAAACGCCTTGCTGCACCATGCTCCTGCGCTAGTGCACCTGCCTCGGGCCGGGCTGGTGCACCGGCTCGACAAGGATACCTCGGGCTTGATGGTGGTGGCCAAGACGCTGACCAGCCATACCCGGCTCGTCGGCGCGTTGCAGGCGCGGGAGATCCGCCGGGAGTACGACGCCGTGGTGATCGGCGCCCTGCTCGCCGGGGGCACGGTCGACGCGCCGCTGGGGCGCCATCCGCGCGACCGGCTGCGCATCGCAGTGCGGGAAGGTGGACGACACTCGGTCACCCACTACCGGGTGAGCGAACGCTACCCGCATCACACCCGCCTCACGCTACGACTGGAGACCGGACGAACGCACCAGATCCGCGTGCACATGGCACATCTGGGGCATCCGGTCCTGGGTGATCCCTTGTACGCAGGCCGTTTGCGGCTGCCGGCCGGCATCGACCCTGCGCTGGCCGCTGTCCTGCGGGGATTCAGGCGCCAGGCGCTGCATGCCACGCGGCTGGGCCTCGTCCATCCGGGAGACGGATCCGAGCGGGTCTGGGAGCGTCCGCCGCCGCCCGACATGCAGGCCTTGATCGAAGCGCTGCGGGGGCAGAATTGCGCATGAATAGGGCAGTGCCAGGTCTGGTTCAGCGGGGAAACTTGCCGCTGATCGTCCCCGATTGGCCGGCGCCGTCCTCGGTGCACGCGGCCGCCACCACCCGCCTGGGCGGCGTGAGCGCGGGCGCATATGCCGGTCTGAATCTGGGCGATCACGTCGGCGACGATCCGGCGGCCGTGACCGCGAACCGGATGCATTTGACGAAGGCGCTCGCGCTGCCGGCGGCGCCCTATTGGCTGCGCCAGGTTCACGGCACGCGCGTGGTGCGTGCCGCTTGCGATGAATCTCCCCCCATCGAGGCCGACGGGTCCTGGACGGACGAGGCGGGTGTGGTGTGCGTCGTGGGAACGGCGGATTGCCTGCCGGTGCTGTTCTGCGATGCGGCCGGCACGCGTGTGGCCGCCGCGCATGCCGGCTGGCGCGGGCTGGCAGCGGGTGTGCTGGAAGCCACGGTCGCGACGCTGGAGGCGGCGCCCGATCGCCTGTTGGCCTGGATTGGTCCTGCCATCGGCGCGGCGGCCTTTGAGGTCGGGCCGGAGGTGCGCGAGGCCTTTCTCGATGTCGACCGATCGGCTGAAACAGCCTTCCGCCGCGGCCCCGGTGATCGCTGGCGGGCCGATCTGGCGCAGCTCGCGCGCCTGCGGCTGCATCGGTGCGGCGTCAACCGCGTCTGGGGTGGGCATTGGTGCACGGCCGGCGATCCCGCGCGGTTCTATTCCTATCGCCGCGACGGTGTGACGGGGCGTATGGCAACGCTGATCTGGCGGGACTGAGTGTCGCAGCCATCGCTGGGCATGGGTTATTTGTGGTGAACGCCCCATCAAAGAGTAAAGGGATGGAGGCGAACCTCCATCCCCGCGATCGCCGCTCGATATTTTCTTAATTATTACTTGTTGCGGACGAACGACTTGCTGACGCCCAGTGAGTAAGTGCTGGTGTAGAGAATATTGTGGGCGGGGTTCCCGTTATCCCACCCGTAGTAGTACGTGGTGGGGAACACGCCCATGAAGCGCCCCGGGTTTTGCGGAGGCTCCAACACTGGAGGATGGAGCCATGAAGAAGTCCCCGAAGTTTTCACCTGAAGTCCGTGAGCGTGCCGTGCGCATGGTGCAGGAGCACTGGGCGGAGTACCCCTCGCAATGGGCA
>DATLZY010000065.1:0-34703 GCA_035573755.1 Candidatus Acidiferrales bacterium | reverse complement strand
GCACCACCTGCTCCATCTGCGCCAGGAACACCTCGCGCCGCGTGCGCTTGCGGCTCCCCAGATCCTCGGCATCACCGAACGACAGCCGCCCCCCCTTGAATCGATCTCGAACCGATGATCGATGCTCGTCGAGAACGGGGGTGTGCAGGCTTTTCTCTTTTAATGTCCAGTTGACGGGGCTTACAAAGGCAGCCGTGATCCTGGGCATGTATCTGCTGGGCTTCGAGAATCTCTTCGTGCATCTGCTGTTCCCCTATTACCGGCGTCCGGCTATGCAGAGGAGCGCATCGCCCGTCATTGCGGCCATCCCTGTCTGTTGCAGACCGACGTGGAGCCCCGCCGCTGGTGGGATACACAACCCGAATTTCGGCGCTTGCTGGAGCAGCCACGGATGAAATCTTGGAATCGCTTCCCGGTGCTGGTCGAACTGCTATTTTTCCGCATCGACACGCTGTCGCGTCTTGGCATCCGGCGCATGCGCGAGCTGTTCGACTGTACCGTGCATCCCCGCAGAATCCCCGGCCACCACCGCAGCCTGCGCCGCGAGGTGCCGCTGGCCGAGGAGACCATCATCGACTTTTGCCGGCGCGAGGACTGATCACGGCTGGGCGGGTGCTGCCGCTTGTGGGTTGGACGCCGAGTCTGCCGGCAGGAGCTCGGCGAGTGTGCGCTCGCCCAGCACGTGCTCGCGGCATTGGGCCAGTTCCTGCTCCAGCTGGCGCAGCGGCACAGGCCAGTGGCCAGAAAGCGTCTGCGCAGGCGCAGAGAACACCGTTTGCAGGCTGATCTGTTCGGGTGCTCGCGCAAGGACGAGGCGTGGCGGGTCCTCGTTTGAACGCACCAGCAGATCGCGCTCGACGAGGTCGTCCACGGCGAAGCCCAAGACACTTGCGGGTACGCCCATCTCCCGTGCGAGGGACTCGAGTGTCGCTGGTGCCAGTCCGTGCACGTGGCGCACGGCGACGGCGAGGAGCAGGCCCAGCGCACGGTATTCGGGCGCAGCACGCTCTGCCACGTTGGTATCGATCGGTCCGGTTGCCGCCGGATACTGGACATAGAAGGCAATCTGCGCGCCGGTGAGCAGGATGGTCCAGATCACATTGAGCCAGATCAGCAGCAAGATGAGGATGGCGAATCCCGAGTAGATGGCGTCGTAGTTCGTGCTGCCTGCGACGAAGAAGGCAAAGGCCCGTCCACCGACCAGCCACGCCAGCGCAGTAGCCAGAGCGCCAGTGAGCGCGGCGTGCCATCGCACGCGCGTATTGGGCAGAAACAGATAGATCAGGGTGAAGATGGCTGTGATCAGCACGAGGGGGGCCAGTCGTGCCAGGAGGAACAGTGCCAGTCCGAACGGCTGCCAGTCGCTGAGGCCGCGGACGATCTCGGCGCCCATGATGGAGGCGAACAGGCCGGTTGCGACCAGATACAGCACCGGCGCCAGCAGGACGACGATGAGGTAGTCCTTGAAGCTCCGGGCCAGGGAGCGCGCCTCGCTCACCCGCCAGATCTGGTTGAAGGCCTGCTCGACTTTCTGGATCAGTGACACGACGGTGTAGAGGAGAAAGCCGAGCCCGACCGAACCCAGCACGCCGACCTTCATGTTTTCGACAAAGCCGATAATGGTCCTGGTCAGCTCCACGCCTTGCGGACCCAGAGGCGCCAATACCTCGGCAATGAGCGGTTCGGCGACGTTGTGCGCGCCGAAGGCCTTGAGCACCGAAAACGCCAGCGCCAGCAGCGGCACCAGCGAGAGCAGGGTGGTGTAGACGAGGCTCATCGCCCACAGCCTCAGCGGGCCCTGGGTGAGATCGCGCCCAACGGCGAGCGCGATCCGCAATGTCAACAGGGCGATGCGCCGCGAGAGCGAAAGCCGGCTCGGATCAAGCGATTCCATCCGGTTCAGCCACTCGCGCGGCGCAATCTGCTTCACGCCGGGGCGACCTCCGGCACCAGCCCCAGCTCCTGCTTGAGCTGGTTCTTGAGGATCTTGCCATTGGCGTTGCGCGGCAAGGGTTCGCTGCGCAGTTCGATGCGTACCGGCACCTTGAAACGGGCCAAGTGGCTCCCCACATGCGCCTGCAGTTCTTCCACCGTGACCGTGTGGCCCGGCGCGATCTGGACCACGGCACCGACCTCCTCGCCCAGCACCCGGTGCGGGATGCCGATGACGGCAGCGTCCATCACAGCCGGATGGCTGTACAGGGCATCTTCCACCTCGACGCAATAGATGTTCTCGCCGCCACGGATCAGCATGTCCTTGGCGCGATCGACGATGTAGAGATAGCCGTCCTCATCCATGCGCGCCAGATCGCCGGTGTGCAGCCAGCCCTCCGTGAAAGTCTGCGCGTTGGCCTCGGGCCGGTTCCAGTAGCCCTTGATGACGTTCGGGCCCTTCACCATCAGCTCGCCGACCTGACCGCGCGGCAATTCGTTGCCATCTCCGTCGACAATCTTGATTTCGGTGACCGGTGCGGGGCAGCCCACGCTGTCCGGGCGGCGTAGATATTCTTCGGCCGAATTGCTGGTGCACAGGGCGGAGGTCTCGGTCATGCCGTAGCCGTTGCCCGGATCGACCTGGGGAAAGGTCTGGCGGATGCGCTTGAGCAGTTCGGGCGCCGCCGGCGCGCCGCCGTAGGCGATGTTGGTGACGCAGGACAGATCGTGGTTGGGCAGGTCGGGGTGCTCCAGCACCTGCCAGACCATGGACGGTACGCCGCCGAAGGTAGAGATGCGCTCGGCTTCGATCAGCTCGATGGCGCGCTGGGCGTCCCACTTGTACATCATCACCAGCTTGCCGCCGGCCAGCGTCATGCCGATCAGGAAGCCGTGGCAGCCGGTGACGTGGAACAGGGGCACCGAGAGCAGCATGCTTGGGCCCACCATCTGCATGCCGCCGGCCGGGTCCTCGCCACGCAGCACGCTGGCGCGCATGCGCACGAAAGCGCCGCTGATGAGGTTCTGGCAGATGTTGCGGTGGGTGCCGAGCGCGCCCTTGGGTTTGCCGGTGGTACCGGAAGTGTAGAAGATCGTGGCGTCGTCGTCCGGCGCGATGGTGGCCTTGGGCAGCACGGCTTTTTCCGGCAGGTCGCCGCGGAAGGTCTGGAAATCGAGCACGCCCGTGGGCAGGTTGGCGGGGCCGCGGGCGACGATGATGCGTTCCAGCGCCGGCAGGCGCGCCAGATGGGGCGTGATGCGCTCCAGGCGCTCGGCGTCGCAGAACAGCACCCGGGCGCCGGAATCGGCGAGGCCGAATTCGAGTTCATCGCCGGTCCACCAGGCGTTGAGCGGCACGATCACCGCGCCGATCGCGACCGTGGCCCAGAACACCATGGGCCACTCAGGCAGGTTGCGCATGGCCAGCGCGACGCGGTCGCCCTTCTGGATGCCCAGATCCTCGACCATGCGCGTGGCCAGCGCGGCGACGGCGCGGTAGTGCTCGGCATAGGTCCAGCGCTCGTCTTCGTAGACCAGATAATCCTTGGCGCCATGGCTGCGGCTGATGTCCAGCACGGTGCGCAGCGAGGGCGGCGCGGCCTTCCAGACGCGTGTGGGCACGCCGCGGATCTCGATTTCCTCGATATTGAAGAGACCGGGCTTGCCGGTGAGCTGCGCATTGGCCTGCTCGATGGTCATGGACATGGGTGCACTCCTTGGCTCGATTTTCTTGTATCCGGCGCCTCGGGGGAGAAGCGCCTGCCCCTTGCGCTGGCGGCTAGTCTATCAGGCCCCGCCGTAGCGCAGCCGGGTGCGTTGCTCGAGCCGGCGCAAGAACTCGGCCATGATTTCTTCATAGAGTTGTTCCTTCAGAATCTCGTCTTCCACACCGGCGTCGATGCTGGGGTTGTCGTTGATTTCAATGACGTATACCCCTGCCTGGGTCTGCTTGAGATCGACGCCGTACAAGCCATTGCCGATCAGTCGGGCAGCCTTGACTGCAGTCCGAAGGACGGTGGCTGGCACACGCTCCAGGGGCAAGGTGCGCGAATTACCGGCCACGGTGCCGCCAGCCTTGTGATCGTAGATCTGCCAGTGGTCCTTGCTCATGAAGTACTGGCAGGCGAAAAACGGTTGCCGATTGAGGACGCCGATGCGCCAGTCGTATTCCGTGTACAGATATTCCTGAGCCAGGATGAGATCGGACTTCTGGAACATCCGTTCGGCGACGGTTCTGAGTTCATCAGCGTTGGCAACCTTCCTGACGCCGACGGAGAACGCACCGTCGGGAATCTTCAGCACCACCGGATAGTGAAGCGGGGCTTCTAGTTCGAGGTTGCGTTCGCGGCGCAGGATCTGGGTGGCCGGCGTTTTCACCTGATGGGTGCGCAGCAGTTCGGCCAGATAGACCTTGTTGGTGCAGCGCAGGATGGAGGTCGGATCGTCGATGACCACCAACCCCTCGGCCTCGGCCCGTTTGGCGAAGCGGAAGGTGTGGTGGTTGATGGAGGTCGTCTCGCGGATGAACAGGGCGTCGTACTCGGCCAGCCGGCCGTAGTCCTTGCGCGTGATCAGTTCGACATCGAGCCCCAGACGTTTGCCCGCGCGGATGAAGGATTTCAGCGCCTTGGGATTGGATGGCGGCATGGCCTCGTCGGGGTCATGCAGGATGGCCAGATCATAGCGGCCGGTCGAGCGCCGCCGTGGACTCTGCCAGGCGCCGGCCAGATAGTGTTCCATGGCCGTGGCGAACAGCCCGCGTTGTTCGCCAGTCAAGTCGCTGAAGGTCATGGGGCGAACCCGGTGGATCTGCCAGCGACTGTTCTGGTGTAGGTCGACTTCGAGCAAAGGGCAGGGCAGGCGCTCGAACAGATCGTCCGCCAGATCCTGGAATTCCGGCTGCGAGGCGCGTCCCAGGAAGATCCACAACCGGATGGCCTGTCCGTCATGGCCACGCAGATATTTCTGCAGGTCTTCGTCCAAATCCTCGGTCAGGGGCTCGTAGATCGTCTTGCGCGACAGATCGAGCGCAGTGCCGACACTGGGCAGTACACGCTGGCCGCGCGCCTCGGCCAGCAGCGAGCAGTAATAGCCGATGCTGCCGTAGCGGTAATTCCGGCATAGATTGACGACGCGCAGGTCGCGGCTGGTCGCCAGCCCGGCCGCATCATCGGCATCGATGTAATCCTTGGCGCTCATGATCGGCAGCGACGGCAGGTCCGTCGGCCAGTCTGCAGGGCGATCGACGAGAATCAGGTGCTTGCTCATGGACGACTGACGGGTTCCGACAGAGCCGGCGCGCGGCGACGCACGATGATGACAGCGCGCTGGCCACCTTTTCCATAGCGCGCCATGCCTGTGAACTCGGCCTTGAGGATGGGTAGGTTCACGCAATCGGTCGGCGTCTTGCCGGCCTTGTAGTCCACATACGGGTCGTGCACATACAGGAAATGCTCGTCGAAGCCGGTGACGACCACCCAATGCGGGAATTTCTCGCCATACAGGCGATAGGAACTGATCATCACCAGCGGCACGCCGCCGCTGCGCAATTCGCGTTCCAGATCGTGCGGTGAGACCAGCCCGTATTCCAGGCGGATGTCGCGCTGGCGGATTTCCTCCAGTTGATCTTCCTGGACCAGCGCGATGACGGCTTTTTTCTCCGGCGAGCGGACCGAGTCGACGAACAACGCGCCTTCGTCTTTGACGCGCAAGGTCACCGCGAAGCCGCGCCGGTGAGCGGCGAGCGCGAGGCCATAAGGTCCGCAGCCGCCGTGGCCCGAGGTCATGAAAATGGTCGTCGCCTCGCGCCACAGCCGCAGTTCGAGCTTGCGGTCGAGCATCAAGGTCGGGTCCAGCGCCCGCATGGCCATCATGAGCGCGGCCGGGCCGCAGGTGAATTCCAGGGTCTGTTCATAGAAGGGCACCTGGACCAGCGATGGCTCCGGGCGCGACTCGAGGGTCTTTTCCAACCGCAAACCATCGGCATGGTCCTCGTAGTAGCCGGGCAGGCGTTGCATTTCGCGGTAGCCGGCCCGCTGGTAAAGCGCCCGGGCGGCTGTGTTGTCGGTGCGCACCTCGAGCCGGAGCGTGGCATAGCCGTGCTCCAGCGTGATCGCCTCGGCCGCAGCGAGCAGCCGTGCACCGATGCCGAGACCCTGGCATTCGGGCAGCACGGCGAAGGAATACAGCCGGGCCAGTGCCGTGCCGGCGTGGAACAGCACCAGCGCGTAGCCGGTCACGGTCCCATCGATTTCGTGCAGCAGGGTGACGGCTTTGGCGCGGGTCAGGAGATGGCGGAAACTGCGGCGGCTGAGGCGGTCGGTCTTGAAACAGCGCTGTTCGATCGCAACGAGCGTTTCCAGATCATCCAGCGTCGCGCTGCGAATATGGCCGGCGGGTGGTGATCCCGGGTGGGCGACCGGTGCGCTCATGAGCCGTTGAAGGACAGCGACCAGACCGTCTGGTGCAGGCGGGTCAGGCCTCGCTCGGCAAAGCGCGGTTCCGCTGCCAGTGCGTCTTCGATCTCGAGCGCAGTGACCCCGGCCGAAGGACCGTACAGCGCGCGTACCTCGGCCTCCGGCACGGCGAAGGGTGGCCCCGCCATCTCCGCCTGTGCGTAGTCGAGTGTGATCAAGAGCCCCCAGGCGCCGGGGGCGAGCAGGCGGACGGTGTGGGCGGCGTAGGCCGGTCGGCGCTCGGGCGGCAGGGCGATCAGCGCCGCGCGGTCGTACAGCCCCGTGCAGGGCGCGCCGAGATCGGCCGCGGAAAACGCGAAATAGTCGCCTTCCAGCAGCGTGTAGGGGCCGGCTTGCCAAGCCCGGCCCGGACCTCGCGTCGTCACGGCCGGTTCGAGCCGCTGTTCCTCGAAAAAGGCGCTGATCGCCGTCGCGCTGAGCTCGATGCCGACAACGGTGCAACCTAGCCCGGCCAGGTGCACCAGATCCAGGCTCTTGCCGCACAAGGGTACGAGGACACGCCGGCCGGCGAGCGGCGCGCCGTGGCGGAGGAGCAGTGGATGCACGTCGCCGCGGTGGAAGCCGATTTCACCCCGTGCCCATCGCTCATGCCAGAACTGCGGATCCATGTCGATCCCTCATGCGCTTCGATGCCTGCATGATAGCAATTCGGCGCCCGGTTCCGACCGCGTCATGGCCTTGACACGAAGCCGGCTCATGCTGGGCGGAAGCCCGTTGGGGAGGATGAAGTGCATGGCGGGAACGCGGATCACGGCACGGTTGATCAAGGTCGTCGACGGCGACACGATCAAGGTCGAACTGGACGGGCGCACCGAATCCGTGCGGCTGGCCTGCCTCGACACCGAGGAAAGCTGGCCGGGCGGCAACAAGCCGGTGACCGAAGCCGGCCGGCAGGCGTCGGCCTGGGCCAAGTCCTGGTTCGGCGCCGATGCCGAGGGGCGGCCGACGGCAGAAGTGAGCCTGGATCTCGAATTCGATACCGCCGATCCACCGTCGCTGGCGCTGGTGCGTCATCGCGACAACTACGGCCGTTTGTTGGCCTACGCGTGGCGAGGCGCTGACCACTACAACCTCGCGGTCGTCTCGGCCGGCTGGAGCCCGTACTTCGTCAAATACGGCCGCTCCCGGTCCCATCATGGCGCATTTCTGTGGGCCGAAGCCCGCGCCCAAGCCCAAGGCATCGGCGTGTGGAACCCTGCTATCAACGGCGCCGGCCCCACGCGCGACTACCGCCGTTTGCTGCCCTGGTGGCAGATGCGCGACGGCTGGGTCGAGGATTATCGGGCGATGGGACCCCAGGCCGGGGTGCTGTCGGTGCGGCTCGATCACGCCCATCTGCTTGCCGCTGCCGAGCGCGGAGAGCAGGTGACCGTGTTCTGCGACCTGCAGGGCGGCATCAACCGTTGGGTCGGCGATGGGGCCCTGATATATGCCGGTTCGCCGGCCCAGCCGTTCAACCTGTGGATCGCCGACCGGCGCACACCGGAGGCCCAGGATCTGCTTCGGCTGCTGGAAACGCGCTACACCGGGGAGGGGCGGCAGAACTACGTCTACGTCACGGGTCGCACAAGCCTGTACCCCCCGCAGGGCGACGGCAAGCCGCAGATCGTGCTCACCGGCGTGGAGCAACTGGCCGACCTGCCGCCAGCCTGAGGTGTCTCAGCGACCCATGTGGCGGGTGAGCAGGGTCTGTGTCACGCGGCCGATGTAGCCCACCGGATCGAAGAGGGCGGTGTGCACGGCGCCGAGGCCATGATCGAACAGCTCCGCGCGCGCATCGAGACAGATCCATTCGGCGCTCGGCGGACGCAACAGATGCAGGCTGATGTCGGCGTTGATGCAACCGGTACGGCTGTCGACCTGGAGCTGCGCCAGCCCATTGCCGAAATCCGCCAGCGTCGCCACCCGGCCGAAGGGTGAGAGCGGTGCGCCGTGTACGACGGGCACTGCGCAGCGCAGCCAGGCCGCACCCTCGCCGCGCAGCGCGAAGCCGTGCACGCGTTTGGCTTCGATGCAGTGGTGCATGCTCGGCCGGCGTTGGGCCGGCTCGGGCAGCCTCCGGCCCATGAGGTCGGTGACCGGTATCGTCTCGGGATCGGCGGGCAAAAGCCGATCGGGGCGGGCGTGCTCGGGCACGGTGACCGGATCGGGCATCAGCTTCAGCGCCTGCGCCTTCACCACGATCTTGTCCTCATGGCGCAGCTTGGCTTCCATGACGCACAGGCGCGCGCCGCTGCGCACCACCCGCGCCTCGGCCGTCAGCGGCGCCAGCGGCACCGGCCGCAACAGATCAATGCTGAGCCGCACGAACTGCAACGCCGGCGCCGGGTCCGCGGCCTCCAGCACGTGTGCGACCAGGCCGCCCGTCGCGCCGCCGTGCAGCAGGCGCGGATCCCAAGGCCCCACGGCGTAGCGGGTGGGGTGATAGCGTCCCTGTTCATCGGCCACGAACAGGGCGGGCGTGGTGTCGTCGATCATGCGGGCTCTGGAATGTACGGTGAAGCGATCCCTTGTCCGAATGTGCAGGCGATGGCGAAGGCAGGCGGTCTAATGGCTCTGCGCAGTGACGCAAGGCCTACAGCGATCGCGCTGTCCCAAAGTCTCGCCTTTGAGGCAGCTAGTGCTTACCATCGGTGTTTCTCCGTCGATCTGGAATTCATGGATAAAGATCCGCGACGCCCGGCGTCGCGGCGGGAGCACCGTCACATCATGAACACCGAAGTCACCCTCACCCAGGAGCGCGCCGAGTTGCTGCGCGACAGTCTGGCCGGCTTGCTGCAAAAGCTCTACGAGGCCGGCCCACCCGATCCGGCCGATACGCGTAGTCCCATGCAGCGGCTGATGGAAGGCCCGGCGCGGGATGAGTTCATGACGCTGATGAAGCTCATCACCTTCGCCTTCGTGCAGAAGCTCATGCCCTACATGGGCGGCGGGGATCCCTTGGACCCGTCGATTCTGGGGCTGGACGGCGCGCCCGTGAGCGTGAGCGGGGAGCGCGCGACCTATCGCCTCAAGCCCGGACGGCTGACCACGCACTGGATCAACGAAAAGGGCCAGTACAAGGTCCAAGACATCGGCTTCAAGGTGAGCTGGTGGTGGGTGCTGCGCAACTGGCGCTTCGTGCGCGACATGCGGCGCAAGATGAAGGAGCGCCAGGCTGCACTGCCGGCGCCGGGCACGTCCTGACGTCATGGCGAAGCCGCGGGCCGTGTGGCAATGATCACACGGACCGCTGGGCGGCTTGACGCGGGTCAGTGGTGGTGGCCGCCGGGGCCGTGCACATGGCCGTGGGCCAGCTCCTCGCGTGTGGCCGGACGCACTTCCAGCACGGTGACGTCGAACACCAAGGTCTCACCGGCCAGCGGATGGTTGGCATCGACGATCACCTCATCGCCTTCCAGGCCGGTGACGGTGACGATGTGCACCTCGCCCTCGGCCTCGGTTTGGAACTGCATGCCGATCTCCATCTGTTCGATGCCGACGAACTGGTCGCGATGCACCACCTGTACCAGTTCGTCGTGGCGTTTGCCGTAGCCTTGCTCGGGCGGCACGGACACCTGCAGCGAATCCCCCACGCGTCGGCCGGTCAGAGCATTTTCGAGGCCGGGGACGATGTTGCCGGCGCCGTGCAGGTAGGTGAGCGGTTCGCCGCTCTGGCTCGAGGAGTCGATCAGCTCCCCCTCGGGTGTCGTGACGGTGTAGTCGATGACGACGACAGTGTTTTCGGCGATTTGCATGGCGGCGCTCCCGGTGGGTTGCTTAAAAGTGGCCCATCGCCGGGGCAGGCCGGGAGGGAATGAGCTTCAGCCTAACCCAGTGCGCGCAAAAAATCGATGAGCGCGCGCCGGGCGCCGCTCGGCAGCTGCCCGAAGGCGTTCAGCAGTTCCTGCTCCTCAGGCGTCAGCATGCCGTCGCGCTTGGGGAGGCTGCTGCGGCCGCGCATCGAGCCGCGGCCCGTCGCTAGCCATTCGTAGTTGACCGACAGCAACTTCGCCAATTGCTCGAGACGCTCGCGCCGCGGCGAGGTCCCGCTGCCGGATTCCCATTGACTGCAGGCACTGCGGGTCACGCCGAGCAGCTCCGCCAGCCGGGTTTGGGACATGCCTGATTTTTCGCGCGCCAGTTGGATGCGTTGCCCGATGTTCATGGGACGTTGCCTTCGTGTTGTTGTGGATCAGTGTAGAAGTAATGCGGTCTTGACACCACATGGCGCGATTGGTAAGCGATGCTCATAAGGTCGGCGGGTTTCGCAGCTGCTTGAGCCGTGACCGACGCGCGGCCGCGCTGCGGTCCCTGGGCGGGATCTTGGGCGATACGCGGACGGCGATCTCCTGGCATTCGATTTCCTTCAGCGCGCGGCCATATCGCTTGCATCAGCGGCCGCGGCCACCGGTCCAGCCGCGGCGAGGAGTCGCCGCGCAGCTTCATCCGCCGGGTCGAACTGGATCACGATGCGAGCAAAGCCGATCGCCGCAAGCGCTTGACCGGTGCTTTCCGACAGCGCCATGCCACGCCGATAGAGGCGCTGCCAAGCTGCCACGCCGGCGTTGGAGGTTTGCGGCACGCGGGCCCAGCGCAGCGCTGCGACCAGCGTCGCCAATGCCCGGTCCGGGGCGCGCTGAACCTCCTCTTGATAGCGCGCCAGCAGGAGGTAGTGCTCGGCATTGATCCAGTCGTTCTCGATGGCGCGCCGCAGGATGGCCTCGGGTTCGGCCGGAAACTCCGGTGCCAGATGCGGCTTGAGCGTCGGAAAATGCCAGGCGAGCTGGCCGATGGACATGTCCACATAAGGATTGCCCCGACTCGCCGCCAGCCAAGTGCGGGCATGCGTCAGGGCGAGACCCGCCCAGACGTCGCCGGTGGGCCCGGTCCGATTGGCGAACGCGAGTTCGGCGGCGGCAGTGGTGAGTGCCTGTTGGGCCGCAACGTGATGCGGCCGCAGCGCCGCAAACGCCGTTGCCATCCGGTAGCGTGCCAGTGGATCGGCGCGCCGCTCGGCAAAGACCGGCCAGCGGTTGGTGGGATCGAAGGCCTGGGAGGCCAGCCAGTCGATGGTGAGCGCGCCGAGCGCGAGGCTGACCGCGAGTCCGTAGGCGGCGCCGACCAAGCGCGGATGAGCAGCAAGGCTGACTTGCCGCAGCGGCACGGGCCCGGCGGCCTGCCGCGCGCGGGCAAGCATCAGGCCAGCCAGCAGCGCCAGCGGTGCGACATAGAAGATGAAATTGACGCCCGCGTGGACGAAGAGCCCCAGCACCGGCAGCACCATGCCCCAGCCGGTGAGTGCCTCGCGGCGATCCGCGCCTGCTTCGGTCGATGCCATCCGGCGCCACAGCTGCCGGGCGAGGACGAGCGTACCCAGGCCCGCGAGGATGAGCAGCGCCGGCGCCAGCGGACCACCCTCGGCCAGCAGTTGCACGTAGTCGTTGTGGGCCAGATCGCCGGTCGAGGTGATCTCATCTGGGCTTCGGTAGTGCAGGTAATGCAGCTTGTAGCTGCCCAGACCCTGGCCGATCAGCGGCCGATCCCGCCACATCTGATACGCCGAACGCCACATGGCGAGCCGGTCCTGCGTGGACTGGTCGCTGCCCAGATTCACGATCTCTCGCGTCACCGGAGTCTCAGGGACATAACGCACGATGCCATAGGCCAGTGCAGTGAGGACGAGCAGGATCGCGGCCGGCGCGCGCCAGGCCGTGCCCGCGCGGCGCAGCCCCAGCACGAGCGGCACGATCATCAGCAGGAGGATGCCGATCGCCCCGCGCGAGGCGGTGGCGAACAGCGCCCACAGGCAGAGCGCGAGAAAGCCGCCGAGGATCAGCCGGGTGCGGCGCGCGGGCGCGATGGCCAGCGCCACCACGGCGGGCGGGATCGCGAGATAGAACAGTGCTCCGAAGGCATTGAAGTCGAGAAAGGGTCCGTTGCTGCGATTACCGGTCTGCAGCCACTCGACGATGCCCCAGATGGCGAAGGCGCCGATCAAGCCGCCCGCCGTGCGCAGCAGCGCCCTCGGCCGCGCGCCGCGCGCCAGCGCGGTCACGCCGAGCAGGTAACCCAGAGGAAACAATCCCAGGATCCAGGCGAACCACAGGCTGGTCATCGGCAGGGTGCTATAGGGCACCGTCGCGAACAGGACGATCAGCGCGGCCACGGCGAGCGCGGCGCTTGCTGTGGCTGGTATGAAAAGCGCGAGCGACGGTGCGGCGGCTTTGAGATGCTGCGCATCGACCGCCCGGATGTCCGTGACCGCCAAGGCAGTCGGTTCCATGGTATCGCGGCGCTGCGGCTGGTCTTCGTCTTTTTGCGGATTAGGCGGTTCGCGCTGATCCATTCGGCCGGTGCGGTTGGTCGCTACCGCCAAGGCATGGATTGCCACGTCGCTGCCTTCCTCGCAATGACGGGGAGGGGATGCGGCGGTATCGCTTTCTTCGCGGTCATGGCAGGGGTTGAGCGGCTTGCGGCGGTTTTTCCCGCCGGGTGCAGAGCGGGACGCGAAGACGTACGCGCCTGTATAGAACAGCGCGCCGAGTGCCACGGCGAGCCGGATGAGCTCGGCCTCGGTGCGAATCAGAAACAAGGCGGCGGCCAGCGCGGGTGCGAGCGGCCAGAGCGGCGGCGGACGTTGCGTTGAGGTCATGTTGGTTCTCGCGACAGCCGGATGCGGCCGTTCCATCAGGTTCTCGTCCCGGTGCGCGCGACCTTGAGCCGCCAATCGCGCCGGATGGCGGGTCAGAGGCTTAACAGTCGTCGCGGGAGGGGCGCTGCCGACTCATAACGACCGGGAAGAGGCCGCAACAAGGCATCCCCTTCGTCGGTCATCGCGAGGGCCGCAGCCCCGGGGCGATCTATGGCGCAGGCGGTGATGTGCGTGCCCATCACGCGCCGTGCCGGGGGGCTTTTCGGAGCAGGGCAAAACCCTGCAATGAAAAAAGCCCGCCCCTTGGCGGGACGGGCTCCATCATGCTCACGGACGATGGCGCTCAGGCCGTCGCCAGTTGCCCCGGGCGGCCGGCTGAAGCCGGGATCGGGTTTTCCGGCAGGGCCTTGCCTTCGCTGGCGTAGTAGCGCTTGGCAGCCTCGACCAGATCGGGGATGCCGCTCTCCAGATTGTCCTTCATGGCCAGGCGGCGTTCCTCCGGGGTTGCCATGTTGTAGTCCCAGTACAACAGCTTCTGGGCTATCAGTTCGTTCCACAGCGGCGGAATCAGCGCAATCAGAAAGCTGATGCCGTAGCCGTAGATCGTGGTCGGCGCCTCGTCGCGGAATGCCTTCAGGTCCCAGAATTCCACGCTGGCGTCGGCGTGGTGATGGGAATGCCGGGAAATCGCCACGGTGACGTAGTAGCTGGCCGTCACGTTGCTGTTCCAGGCGTGACGCACCTGCATGGGCTCGGTGGGGACCCGGACCAGGCCGTAGTGCTCGATGTAATTGGCCAGTTCCAGCGTCACGTGCGTTACCAGCGTCACGCCCAGAATCCCGAGCAGGCCATACAGACCGGCGGCCCAGAGGAAGAACATGACGACCCCCAGCTCCATCGCCCAGCCGCGCAAGGCCTTGTTGCGCCAGTTCCAGGGCGAAAAGCCCATGCGCTGCAGCCGCTCGGCTTCCAGGTCCCAGGTCATCTTCTTCTGGCCGATGATGGAGCGCACCATGAAGTGGTAGAAGTTCTCCCCGCGGCGCGCGGTGGCCGGATCGGCCGGCGTGCAGACCAGGTTGTGGTGGCCGTAGGGATGGCGGATCGAGAAATGCGTGAACAGGCTGAAGGCCTCGCCGAGCCGGCCGATGAAGACGGCCAGGGGGTTTTCCGTCCTGTGGGTCAGTTCATGACCCACGGCGATGGACGCCAGTGCGCCTGCCAGACCGCCGAGGCCCACGACACCGACTGTCGTCCAAGCCGTGCTGAGTTCGGCATGCCGCGCGAGGATATCGATACCCGTGAGCGAGGTCACGGTGGCACCGATCCCGAACAGATCGTTCGGCAGCCCCATGTACCAGGCCACCAAAATGATCATTGCAATGCTGACGAACTGGCTGAAGTACTGGATCGGGTAGAAGATCCAAGCCTGTTCGTAGGTCGGCTCTTCCTCGTAGCGGCCGGACATCAGCTCGCTGATGAACAGTGCCGCAATCGTGCTGGCCAGGAAAGTGAATGGCCAGATTCCGCCTAGCAGGGTCATCGGGATGCCGGCAAGCACCACCCAGGTGCCGATGAAAAATCGCCCGTATTTCCAGAGTGCGTTCATCGCTGTCTCCTCCATAAGCGTCATAGAAAGGGCCCCTCAGCCCGGATGACCATCTCTTGATCACGATCATTGACAAGGACAGCTTCTTGTATTGATCAATCTCGCACAAATCGAACGTTCGTTCAATAGGGGTGTACTCGCATCATGGATCAGCCGGCGCATCGGGCCCAGGGGGCATGGTGCGGTGCATGATTCGATCCATCGGAGGGGGCTAGAGTTCCTGGCCGCAAGGATGAACGCCGATCAGAGTCGCTGCCGGATGCGCAAGCACCCGCCATCTTGCACCGAGGCGACCCGAACGGCAGCAAATCTGACGCGCATGCGGCGGCCGGTGTTGCCGACAGGCGATCACCCGCGAGCGCTTGCTCGTGCCAGCCGATCTTCGGTAACGATCGGCAAAACGCGTTCCTGTTCACGGCCCTGTTCACGCGAAGAGCGTGGCAATTCTCGCCAGCACATCATCTACCACGGCCGCCGGCGCGTTTCCCGCTTGCGGCCGCCCCGAGCAATCACAAACCGGCCCTTGTCCACGGCCAGAGCGACCCTCGCTCCTGCGGTCAGGTGCAGCACGTCGAGCAGGGCAGGCGGGATGGTGAGCATGAGCGAGCCGCCGACGTTGCGAAGATGGGTCGTATGCATGAGGCCTTATCGCATAGGACTCGGCTCAGCTCCGGCTGCGTAACGAGGGGAATCGCCGCGATCTCGCTGCCGATCGCGGCGCGGCCAATGGCGATGGCTGGAAGCGGCGGGTCAGAGATTCGCCACGATCTCCTCGACGTACAGCGGCCCCTCGTAGACTTCCTTGCCGTCGATGAGCACCTTGCCGTGCTCTCCGCCGGTGATCGGCTGGGCCACGAAGCCGTTGCGGTCGCTCCAGGCGGTGGCATCGCCGCCGTTGGTCACCTTCACCGTGACCTTGGCCTTCTTGATCGGGTTGCGATTCTGATCGACCAAACGGAATACCAGCATGTCGTCTCCTCCTGTGTTGTGGGCACGGCCCTTTGCGGTCGGTCGCGCGGTTCAGGGCCCGGAGTCGATGGTAGCCGGTTTGTCCGCCGGCGGTGGCTTCGTCCCTTGTTCGCGTTCGTCGCGCGGGCCGCCGTCCCCACGGCCGCACGCGCCTGCTCGTCGTGGCGCGGGCGGGCGTCACTGCGCAGGCCGTGTCGTCGACATCGGTAGGCCAGGCCCGTCGCGAACCCCGGGCGCTGGTGTGCGGCGGGCTGGCCATCGCAGGCATGGATGGGCGCGCCGCTGCGCGCCCCGCAAGAGCGGTGAGGGAAATGCCGCCCATCCGACGAGGGGCGGGATGCGAGCGATGGGAGCGGCGAGAAACGCTGCGCCGGGGCGCCGTGGGAGCCATCGGTGTTCGAGGCGCCCGACCGGGGCCTGCGGCAGGAGCCTGGAATGCTGAAAAATGGGGACAGGCGTCGCGGAATCCGGCATCACGCCGCCGGCGGGGTGCGGTGGCATCGGCATGGGCAAAAAAAGCCCCCCAAGGGCATGGGGGGCAGGATGGTTGGGCTTCGCTCAGTTGCTTCTATTGGGTGCTGCGGCAGTTGGCTGGGCGGTAGCGGTCGACCAAACTACCGCCGGTGCAACTCCACTTGATGGCATCGGTGGGGATGGTGCCGGAGGCGAGCGCGGTGTTACTGGTGCCGTAAGTGGGGACGAGCTGGATCGTTCCACCACCGGCCGCAGATGTATAGGTAACCGTGATGGTGCCGTTGGTGCTGTCGATCGCTACAGAATTGACGTTCGAAGTGGGAGCCGGCGACGTCCAGCCTGCGTTAAACGCCGTACCGGACATGGCGTTTTCCGACACTACCGCTTTTGCGGCGGATGCCAAGCTAAGTCCTTCTGTCACGCGGGCACGGACGGTGTAGTCCTGATAGGCCGGGATGGCGATGGCGGCGAGGATGCCGATGATGGCCACCACGATCATGAGTTCGATCAGGGTAAAGCCTTTTTGCTTGTTCATGGATGTCTCTTCCTTCTGTCGTTGCTTGGTACGGGGTGATGATTGTGGCTCGGTCAGTCGTGCACACGTCTGATCCGTGACCAAGCCAAAGCAGATCTCGTGCCAATATTCAAGCGATTGATTTTTATCTGGTAATTTGTGGTTTGCGAGGCAAATGACCAGAGCGCTCGCCGCAGGACGCCAAGGGCGGTCTGGATGTGACGTGCCGCGTCACGTCGGGCGCCGGGACTGGCAGCGGCAGTGGTGAGCGCGCCGGTCGGCCGTTCAGCGGGGGTCAGGCACGCCGCGGACGCGACGGCGCCAGAGCAGGACGGCTGTGCCCGCGAGGGCGAGCAGCAGGAGCGCGCGGCCGTGGGGATAGGCTGCCAGCGCCGTCCAGGCGTTGCCGAGGCCGTAGCCGATGCCGGCCACCGTGACGGCCCAGAGGCAGGCGGCGATGGCATTGAGCACGGCGAAGCGGCGCGGGTCGATGCGCGCCCAGCCCATCAGGACGGGGCCGGCGATGCGCAGGCCGATCAGGAAGCGGATGGCGAGGATGAGCCGGGTGTGGTGGCGGTCGAGCAGCGCCTGCATCAGCGGCGCCCGGCGGGCCAGCGGCGGCAGGCGATTGATCAGGGCGTGACCCCAGCGCCGGCCGATCTGAAACCACGCCTGATCGCCCAGCGTGCTCGCCACCGCGGCGATGAGCATCACCGCGCGCAGGTCGAGCAGTCCGTGGTGGGCAGCCGCGCCGGCGGCGAGCAGCACGCTTTCACCCTCCAGGATCGCGCCCACGGCGACGGCGAGATAGCCATAGCGGGCGATGAGGGCGTCGAGGGGGATCATGGGCTGGGCGATATCCGAATGGGCGCGGGAGAGCGGCGCGCCCAGGCCGCGTTGGCATTATCCATTATCAATGATGCCGCGACGCCTGTCGCGCCCTGTAGCCTCGGCCGGTCATTCGAGCCCCAGTTTCTTGAGGCGGTAGCGCAGGGCGCGGAAGGTGATGCCCAGGGAGCGGGCGGTGGCGGTGCGATTCCAGCGGTGCGCTTCCAGCGCCCGGAGGATGGTTTCGCGCTCGATGTTTTCCAGCGCGCCATCGAGATCGACCGGGGCTGCCGTCAGCGGCCGGTCGGGTTCGTCGGCCGGTTCGGCGGGCGCCAATTCGGTTCTTGCGGTCACCGGGATCGGGGGGGTCAGCTGCAGGTGCTCGGCGGCGATGACCCGGCCGTCGCAGAGGGTGTAGGCGCGCTGCAGGATGTTTTCCAGTTCGCGCACGTTGCCCGGAAAGGGATAGGCACGTAGCGCACGCCAGGCCCCTTCGTCGAGCCTGGGCGGCGCCTCGCCGGCGATCTGGCGCAGGATGTGTTCGGTGAGCTGCGGCAGGTCCTCGCGTCGCTCGCGCAGCGGCGGTACGCGCAGTTCGATGACGTTGATGCGGTAATAGAGGTCCTGGCGGAACGCGCCGGTCTGCAGCATCTGCTCCAGCGGCTTGTGGGTGGCTGAGAGCAAGCGCACGTCGACAGCGACTTCGCGACTCTCCCCGACCGGCCGCACGGCCCGTTCCTGGATGGCGCGCAACAGCTTCACCTGCATCGGCAGCGGCAGTTCGGCCACTTCGTCCAGAAACAGCGTGCCGCCGTTGGCGGTGCGGAACATGCCTGGATTGTCGCTGACCGCGCCGGTGAAGCTGCCTTTGCGGTGGCCGAATAGCTCGCTCTCCATCAGCTCGGCGGGCAGAGCGCCGCAGTTGACCGGTACGAACGGTCCCTCGTTGCGATTGCTCTGGGCATGGATGAGTCGGGCGACCAGTTCCTTGCCGGTGCCGGATTCGCCGCTGATGTAGATCGGTGCCTGGCTGTTGGATACCTTGGAAATCATGCCGCGCAGTCGTCGCATGGGTTCCGAATCGCCCAGCAGGATGTGACGCGTGCGCCGGTCCGGCCGCGGCGAGGTGCTGCTTTTGACAGCGGCAGTGACTAATGTGCGCAGGATGCCCAAATCGACCGGTTTGGAGACGAAATCGTAAGCGCCGGCCTTGAGCGCTTCGACAGCCGATTCGACGTTGCCGTGCGCTGTGATGACCGCCACCGGCAGGTGCGTGCCGAGCGTGGCGATCTCGCGTACCAGGTCGATGCCGTTGCCGTCGGGCAGGCGCATGTCGGTTAGGCACAGGACGTAACGGTTGCGTGCGAGCAACGATCGTGCGTCCGCCAGTGTCGCGGCCTTGTGGCAGGCCAGGCCCATGCGCTCCAAGGTGAGTTCCAGCAAGGTGAGAATGTCGGGTTCGTCGTCGACGAGCAGAACGGTGGGGGTGAGCTCCTGCATGATCAATCCTTCTTGCGTTCGGCGAGCGGTAGAGCGATACGGAAACCGCAGCCGGGGCCGGGATGGGGCACGTGGGTCAGGCTCGCCCCGTTGAATTCGCACAGCTCGCGTGACAGATAGAGGCCCAGCCCCGTCCCGCTGCGACTGGTCGTGAAGAACGGCTCGAACAGCCGTGCTGCGGCATCAGCCGGAATGCCGGGGCCGTTGTCCGTGACCTGCAGATGGATTCGGCCGTCGGCGGCAAATCTTTCGCAGTGGATGGTGACGATCAACGGTCCACTCGCGGGCCTGCCATGATGGCGGGCGTTGTCCAGGAGGTTGGTCAACACCTGCGACAGATGGCCGGGGTCCATGCGCACATTGACGTGCTGCGTCTCGCAGTGCAGGTCGATGCGTTCGGTCTGTGGATCCAGGCCAGCGCGGTAGTGGCTCAGGAAGGTGTTCAACCATGCGTCCAGACGCAGGGTTTCCGGCGCCGATGGGCGTTGCCGCGAGAGTTGCAAGATGTCGGCGACGATGGCGTTGATGCGCGTGGCGTGATGACACACCATCGCGACCAGTTGCTGATCGCCCGGACTCAGGTCCGACTCGCTCAGCAAGGCCCCGGCGTGACTGATCGCTGATAGCGGATTGCGGATTTCATGCGCGATGCCGGCCGTGAGTCGTCCGAGCGCCGAGAGTTTCATCGCCTGCATGCGCGCCTTCGCCTCTCCCAGATCCTCGAGGGTGATCAGGGTGATGGCGCCATCCTCGCCGAGCGGAACGAAGTGCAGGGCGCATTCCCGGTCACCGGCGCACGTCAGGGTCGGATGTTCGTCGCCGTCGCCTACGCGCCACAAGCCCCAGTGCGCCTCGAGATCCGGTGCAATCTCGCTCAGGCGGGTTCCTTTGGGGGTGGGACCCAGAAGTTTTTGGGCCTGGGCATTGGCGAGGCGCACCCGGCCGCGCGGACTGATCACCAGCAGGCCGTGATGCAGTCGTTCGATGATGACCTCGTTGAGCCGCGCGAGGTTATCCAGTTCCCGTCTGGCCCGATAGGCTACACGCGCGTTGTCGTCGGCGCGGCGCGTCAGAATGTTGACGCCCCAGGTTGCGCCAAATGCGGCGGCGCCCAACAGACCGGCATGGGGCCAGATGACATGCTCGCCGCTCATGGCCGCCAGCGCAGTCAAGCCCAGGATGTGCAGGCTCGCCAGTGCCGCGTAGGTCAGCGCTTGACGGCGCGGCATCACCAATCCCGCACCGACGCAGGAAAGCAGCAGCACGAGTCCAAGTCCGCTGCCCAGCCCACCGGTTGCCCAGATCAGGATGCAGATCCAGGGGAGATCCAAGCCCAACTGCAACCAGGATTGCAACGCCAGGCTGATCCGCTGGCGGGATAGCGTGAACAGCCACAAGCCGCTCAAGGCAATCTGGGCCAGCAGCAACGCGGGGAAAGGAGGGCTCGACAGATGATGCAGGCCGGTGTCCATCGGCAACTGCGACAGGCACAGCAAGAGCGCGGCGAAGCTCATGCGAAACAGCGCCAGTAACACCAGCAGTCGCCGCGCGGGTCCTTCGGGCGCGGTGAGCGGCTGGAAGCGCGGCCAGGCGCCTGTGGCCAGCGCGGAATCGGTCATGGGGTTCGACGACATCGGGCGTTGCTCCCGCGGCAATTTGACGCCTGCACTCTCGTCGCCCTCAAAGCAAGAATCAGGCCTGAGTCGTGATTCATTGACGCCGTCCATGGTCTTGGCGGTTCCGACCAAGTGGAGGACAATACAATGCCGCCCATACGCCGCATCGTCCCAGGGGAGGGGACTGCTTCATGAATCTGCACGAGTATCAGGCCAAGCAGTTGTTCGCCGAGTTTGGCATCCCTGTGCCAGAGGGGCGGCCGGCGGTGAATCCCGAGGAGGCCCGTGCTGCGGCCGAGGCGCTGGGGGGCGGCCGCTGGGTCGTCAAGGCTCAGGTGCATGCGGGTGGACGCGGCAAGGCGGGCGGCGTGAAGCTCGTCGACAGCCCGGAGGCGGCGGCCGCCGCCGCGCAGGGCATGTTGGGTACCCGCATCGTGACCCACCAGACCGATGCCAAGGGCTTGCCGGTCAACACCGTGCTGGTCGAAAAGGCCGGCAGCATCGCGCGCGAGCTCTATGTGAGCCTGCTCACCGACCGGGCAAGCGAGAGCGTGGTGTTCATGGCCTCGGCCGCCGGCGGCATGGACATCGAGGAGGTCGCTGCGACCACGCCCGAGAAGATCATCACGGTCACCATCCCGCCGGCGCAGGGTTTCTCGCCCTACCAGGCGCGGCGGCTGGCGTTCGGCATGGGGCTCGCGGGGGACGAAATCCCGCAGTTCGTCGCCATCGCCGAAGGACTGTACAAGCTCTATGTGGCCAGCGACGCCAGCCTGATGGAGATCAACCCGCTGATCGTCACGAACGAGGGTCGGCTGGTCGCGCTCGACGGCAAGATCAATCTCGACGACAACGCGCTGTTCCGGCAGAAGCGCCTCGCCGACTGGGAGGACGCCAGCCAGGAGGACGCCCGCGAGCATGAGGCGGCGGCGCATCACCTCAACTACGTCAGCCTCGAGGGCGAGATCGGCTGCATGGTCAACGGCGCCGGGCTCGCCATGGCGACCATGGACGTGATCCAACTCTACGGCGGTACGCCGGCCAACTTCCTCGACGTCGGCGGCGGCACCACCGCCGAGCGCGTGACGGCCGCTTTCAAGCTCATCACCGCCGATCCCAAGGTGCGCGCCATCCTGGTCAACATCTTCGGCGGCATCGTGCGCTGCGACCTCATTGCCGAGGGCATCATCGCCGCGGTGAAGGAGGTCGGTCTGAAGCTGCCGGTGGTGGTGCGGCTGGAGGGCACCAACGTCGAGCGCGGCAAGGCGATGCTGGCCGAGAGTGGCCTCGCCATCATCACGGCAGAGGATCTGGACGACGCGGCCCGCAAGGCCGTCGCAGCAGCGAAGGCTTGAGGAGCGCACGATGAGCATTCTGGTCGACAAGAACACCCGCGTGATTTGCCAGGGCTTCACCGGCAAGCAGGGCACCTTCCATTCCGAACAGGCGCTGGCCTACGGAACCCGGCTCGTGGGAGGCGTGACCCCCGGCCGCGGCGGACAGCGGCATCTGGACCTGCCCGTCTTCGACACCGTGCACGACGCGGTGGCCGCCACGGGCGCAGAAGCAACCATGATCTACGTGCCCGCGCCCTATGCCGCCGATGCGATCCTGGAGGCCTTCGATGCCGGCATCCGGATCATCGTCTGCATCACCGAGCACATTCCGGTGCAGGACATGATCAAGGTCAAGGCGGCCCTGCGCGGCAGCAGCGCCTACCTGATCGGCCCCAACTGCCCCGGCATCATCACCCCCGGCGCCTGCAAGATCGGCATCATGCCCGGCATGATCCACTCCCCCGGCAAGGTCGGCATCGTCTCGCGTTCGGGCACGCTGACTTACGAGGCCGTGTTCCAGACCACGCGGCGCGGGCTGGGGCAATCGACCTGCGTCGGCATCGGCGGCGACCCGGTGCACGGCATGAACTTCGTCGACTGCCTGCGCCTGTTCCAGGACGATCCGCAGACCGAAGGCATCATCATGGTCGGCGAGATCGGCGGCGGCGAGGAAGAGGACGCGGCGGCCTTCATCCAGGCGCATGTGACCAAGCCCGTGGTCGGCTACATCGCCGGCGTCACGGCGCCGCCCGGCAAGCGCATGGGTCATGCCGGCGCCATCATCACCGGCGGCAAGGGCACGGCCGAGGGCAAGTATGCGGCGCTGGAGGCGGCCGGGGTCGCCACCGTGCGCTCGCCGGCCCAGCTCGGCGACCGCATGGCTCAGTTGCTTGGCGTGAACTGAGGCGGCGCGCATGGCCCGGATCGTCATGGCCCAGCTCGATTTCTGGGTCGGGGACGTGGCGGGGAACACCACGCGGCTGATCGAAGCCACACGCGAGGCGCATGACCGCTTCGCGCCGGATCTGGTGGTGTTTCCCGAGCTGGCGCTGACGGGCTATCCGCCGGAGGATCTGCTTTGGCGGCGCGGGCTGCGCATCCGCGTGGACGAGGCTTTCGAGCGCCTCGCCCGCGAGCCGTTGCCAGTGCCGGTCCTGTTCGGCTATCCGGAATATGCGCCCGAGGGCATCTACAACGCGGCCTGCGTGATTCGGGATGGCGCGGTGGTGGCGCGCTATCGCAAGCACCGTCTGCCCAACTACAGCGTGTTCGACGAAAAGCGCTATTTCATCGCGGGCGATGCGCCCTGCGTGTTCGAGTGCGCGGGGCTCAAGCTGGGCGTGACCATCTGCGAGGACATCTGGGGGCCGGAGCCGGCCGCCCAGGCCGCGGCGGCGGGCGCGCAGCTGCTGCTCAACATCAACGCCTCGCCGTTTCACGTCAACAAGGGCGTGGAACGCAGCTTCGAACTCGCGCACCGGGCGACCGAAACCGGCCTGCCCATCGTTTACGTCAACCTCATCGGCGGGCAGGACGAACTGGTGTTCGACGGCGAATCGCTGGTGTGCGACGCCGAAGGGCGCATCGTCTACCGCGCGCCGGCCTTCGCCGAGGGGCTGTTCGCGGTCGATTTCGACGCGGCCGGCAAGCCGCAGGTGACCGAGCCCGTGGCCGAACCGTTGGGCCTCGAGGCTTCGGTCTACAAGGCCCTGGTGCAGGGCGTGCAGGACTATGTCAACCGCCAGCGCTTCCGCGGCGTGGTGCTGGGTCTTTCCGGCGGCATCGACTCGGCGCTCACTCTGGCGATTGCAGTCGATGCCCTCGGCTCCGAACGGGTGATGGCGGTGCTGATGCCCTCGCGTTACACGGCGGACATCAGCGTCGAGGACGCCCAGGCGCAGTGCCGCACGATGGGCGTGGAGTCGGTCGTGTTGCCGATCGAGCAACCGATGGAGGCGTTTCTGGAGACGCTGGCGCCGGTGTTCCGCGATTTGCCCGCGGATGTGACCGAGGAAAACCTGCAGGCGCGCATTCGCGGTGTGTTGCTCATGGCCATCTCCAACAAGACCGGGCGCATGGTGCTGACCACCGGCAACAAAAGCGAGATGGCGGTTGGCTACTCGACCCTTTATGGCGACATGGTGGGTGGGTTCGCGCCGCTGAAAGACGTGAGCAAGATGCTGGTCTATCGCTTGTGCCAGTACCGCAACCTGCTGGCGCCGGTGATCCCGCAGCGCGTGATCGACCGGCCGCCCTCGGCCGAGCTGCGCCCGGATCAGAAGGACAGCGATTCTTTGCCGCCTTACGACGTGCTCGACGCCATCCTGGAGCTGTACGTGGAGCAGGACCTGCCACTCTCGGAGATCGTCGCGCGCGGCTTCGACGAGGCCACCGTGCGGCAGGTCGGGCGCATGGTCAAGCACGCCGAATACAAGCGGCGTCAAGCCCCGCCGGGCGTCAAGATCACGCGCCGCGCCTTCGGTCGCGACCGACGCTATCCCATCTGCTCGGGCTACTGATCGCTCAGACCGACAGATAGCCCGTGATCTTCGCGACGTCGGCGTCCTCGCGGCGGTCCTCGTGAATGATGCGGCCGCGCTCCAGCACCAGGATGCGATCGGCCACCGCCAGCGCGAAGCTCAGCACCTGTTCGGAGACGATCAGCGTGATGCGGCGCAGCTTGCGGATCTCGTTCAGCGCATGGGCGATCTCCTTGATGATCGAGGGCTGAATGCCTTCGGTCGGCTCATCGAGCAGCAGCACGGCGGGATCGGTCGCCAGCGCCCGGGCGATGGCCAGCTGCTGTTGCTGTCCCCCCGAGAGATTGCCGCCCTTGCGGTGGCGCATCTCGAACAACACCGGAAACAGCTCGAACAGTTCATCGGGTACGCGGGTGCCGCCGCTTTTCTCGAGCCCGGTCTGGATGTTCTCCATCACCGTCAGCGCCGGGAAGATCATGCGGCCCTGCGGCACATAGGCCATGCCCCGCTGCACGCGCCGGTGACTGGGCAGGCCGGTCAGCTCGGTGCCCTCCAGCCGGATCGTGCCGCTGCGGGTCGGCAGCACGCCTATCAGCGCCTTGAACAGCGTCGACTTGCCCATGCCGTTGCGCCCCATGAGCGCCACGGTTTCATTGGGCGCGGCCAGGAAACTCACTTCGTTGACCACCTGGCTCTGGCCGTAGCTGACACACAGTCGATCCACTTCGAACATGGCTGATTCCTCATCGGATGGCGTTGGCCGGCGGGTCAATGGCCCAGATAGACTTCCTTGACGCGCGGGTCGTCGTGCACCTTGTCCATGGAACCCTCGACCAGGATCTTGCCCTGGTGCATCACGGTGACCTTGTGGGCGATGCTGCGCACGAAGTCCATGTCGTGCTCGATGATGAGCATGGAGCGGCCCTGGCAGATGCGGGCGAGCAATTCGCCGGTCTGCTGGCGTTCGCGCACGCTCATGCCGGCCACCGGTTCGTCGAGCATGATCAATTCGGGGTCCTGGATCAGCAGCATGCCGATCTCCAGCCACTGCTTCTGGCCATGGCTCAGGATGCCCGCCATCTCGTCCAGGCGGTCTTGCAGGAACACCGCTACGGCGATTTCCTCGACCCGCGTCTGGACAGCCGCGTCGCGCCGGAAGCCGAGGCTGCCGAACACACTGCGCCCCTTGGGGTAGGAGACGAGGAGATTCTCCGCCACGGTCAGGTTTTCGTAGATGGCCGGATTCTGGAATTTCCGGCCGACGCCGGCCCTGACGATTTCGTGTTCCGCGAGCCGGGTCAGCTCGCGATTCTGGAAGCGGATCGATCCGCTGGTGGCGCGGGTCTTGCCGCAGATGAGGTCCAGCACCGTGGTCTTGCCGGCGCCGTTGGGGCCGATGATGACGCGGATCTCCTCGCGATCCACATAGAGGTTCAGCTCGTTGACGGCCTTGAAGCCATCGAAGGACACGGTCAGGTCTTCGATGGCCAGCAGGAAGTCGGTGTTGGAGGCGGTGTTCGGGGTGGTGGTCATGCCGGTCTCCTCACTTGGCCGAGCGCACGGCGGCGAGGGCGCCGCGGCGCAGGGCAGGGACGGAAAGGCGTTTGCCGAGAGCGCTCATCAGCGGCGGCCCGTAGCGTTCGACCAGGCCGGCGAGCCCGCGCGGAAACAGCAGCACGGCCGCGATGAACAGCCCACCCATCAGATACAGCCACAGCTCCGGGAAGGACTCGGAGAACATCGTCTTGGCGGCATTGACCAGCAAGGCGCCATAGACCGCGCCGATGAGCGAATAGCGTCCGCCGACGGCGGCGAAGATCACCATCTCGATCGATGGCACCACGCCGACGAAGGACGGAGACATGAAGCCGACCTGCAGGGTGAACATCGCCCCGCCGATGGCCGAGATCGCGGCCGCGACGCAGAAGATGAAGATCTTGATGTTGGCGACGTCGTAGCCCGAGAAGCGCACGCGATCCTCCTGATCGCGCAGGGCCACCAGCAGCAGCCCCAGCTTGCTGGTCAGGATCAGCCGCGACAGCACGATGATGCCCAACAGCAGCGCGCAGGTGACGAAGTACAGCACCCATTTGGCTTCGTCGGTGCGGATGTCCCAGCCGAGCAGGGTGCGCAGGTCGGTGATGCCGTTGATGCCGCCGGTGTAGCCCTGCTGGCCGATGATGAGGATGGTCAGGATGGAGGCGATGGCCTGGGTGATGATGGAGAAATACACACCGCCCACCCGTCGCTTGAACAGCGCGAAACTGATCAGCCAGGCGAGCAGGGTCGGCAGGGCCACGATGGCGATCAGCGTGAGCGGAAGGCTGTAGAAGGGTTTCCAGAACCACGGCAGGGCGGTGAGCTGGTTCCAGTCCATGAAGTCGGGGATGCCCGGTGTGGTCTGAATGGCTGTGTTGGCCGGGCTGGAGGCCTCGAGTTTCAGGAACATGGCCATGCAGTAGCCGCCCAGGCCGAAGAAGATGCCTTGGCCCAGACTCAGGATGCCGCCGTAACCCCAGCACAGCACCAGGCTCACGGCCACGAAGGCATAGGTGAGGTATTTGCCTACCAGATTGAGGCGAAAGCTGTCCAGGACCCCGGGCAGGACGATCAGGATGAGGCCCGCGAGCAGAAGGAAGCCCACCAGCCCGGAGACGCCGCCGAAAAGTTTGTTCACCGCTTGATTCATGAGCAATGGTCTCCCGAGGCGCGCTCAGCGCCGGATGCGCAGGTTGAACAGCCCCTGCGGGCGCAGCATGAGAATGATCACGACCGCCAGCAGGGTCATGACCTTGGCCATGGAGCCGCTGGAGAAGAACTCCAGAATCGACTGGGCCTGGGCGATGGTGAAGGCCGAGGCGATGGTGCCGAGCAGGCTGGCCGCGCCGCCGAACACCACCACGAGGAAGGTGTCAACGATGTAGAGCGAGCCGCTGGTCGGGCCGGTGGAGGCGATGGTCGTGAAGGCGGCACCGGCGATCCCGGCCGTGCCGCAACCGATGGCGAAGGTCATGCGGTCGACCCGGGTCGTGTCGATGCCCACGCAACCGCTCATGACGCGGTTCTGGACCGTGGCGCGCACCCGCAGCCCCCAGCGCGAGCGAAACATGAACAGGAACACGGCCGCGGTGGTCACGAACGTCAAGCCCATCACGACCAGGCCGTTGATGGGGATCTCGATGCTGTCCGTCAGCGACAGCGATCCCAGCAGCCAGCCGGGCAGGGTGGGGCTGACCTCGCGGGCGCCGAAGGCGGAACGGAAGGTCTGCTGCATGATCAGACTGAGGCCCCAGGTGGCCAGCAGCGTGTCGAGGGGGCGTTTGTAGAGATGGCGAATCAGGCCCATCTCGACCAGATAGCCCACGGCAAAGGCGAGCAGGAAGCCGACGATGACGGCCACGAAGAACATGTAGTCGAGCAGGGCGGGTGCGTGCAGTTCCGCCCAGCGGGACAGCAGGTAGGTGGTGTAGGCGCCAATGGTGAGGAATTCCCCGTGCGCCATGTTGATGACGCCCATCTGCCCAAAGATGATGGCCAGCCCCAGGGCCATGAGCAGGAAGACACAGAACAGGCTGAGCCCGCTGAATCCCTGCATGGCGAAGATGGAACCGATTTCAGACCAGGTGTAACCCGCCATGTGATGTGCTCCCGTCTCGAATTGGTCCTGCTCGCCGAAGGGGAACTCCCTCCGGCGAGCCGCGCCTGCTGCTTACTGGTAGCCGGCTGGAAAGGGATTCGGCTCGATCAGTTCGGACTCGTAGACCACCTTGGCCTGACCGTTGGCATCCCACTGACCCACCCGCAGCTTGCTCCACAGATGGTGGTTGGGGTGGATCTTCACGTAGCCCTCGGGGGCGGTCTTGAGTTCGATGCCCGGCGAGGCCGCGACCACCTTGTCGACATCGAAGCTGCCCGCCTTTTCGACGGCTTCCTTCCACAGCCAGGGGCCGAGATAGGCGGCCTGGGTCACATCGCCGATGACACTGTCAGCCCCCCACATTTCCTTGAAAGCCTTGACGAATTTCTGGTTGTTTGGGTTGTCCAGGCTCTGGAAGTACTTCATGGCGGAGTAGAAGCCCTTCATGTTTTCGCCGCCGATGCCCAGTACCTCATCCTCGGTGACGGAAATGGTGAGCAGGGTCTGCTTCTCCGCCGTCACGCCGGCTGCCTTGAGCTGCTTGTACCAGGCCACGTTGCTGCCGCCGACCACCGCGCTGTAGATCACGTCCGGCTTCTTGAGCTTCATCTTGTTGATGACCGAGCCGAAGTTGGTGTGTCCGAGCGGGAAGTATTCCTCGGCCACCACCGTGCCCTTGAGGACGTTTTCGATGTGCTTGCGCGCGATCTTCATCGACGTGCGCGGCCAGATGTAGTCCGACCCGATCAGATAGAAGGTCTTGGCGTTCTTTTCCTTGGCGATCCAGTCCAGGCCCGCGAGAATCTGCTGGGTGGCTTCCTGGCCCGTGTAGATCACGTTCTTGGACTGCTCGAGGCCTTCATAGAAGGTGGGGTAGTAGAGCAGGCCGTTTTCCTTCTCGAACACCGGCAGCACGGCCTTGCGCGAGGCCGAGGTCCAGCAACCGAACACGGTCGCGACGCGATCCTGCACCAGCAGCTTTTTCGCCTTTTCAGCAAAAGTCGGCCAGTCGCTGGCGCCGTCTTCCTGGATGATCTCGATCTTGCGCCCGAGAATGCCGCCCATGTCGTTGATCTGCTTGATGGCGAGCTTCTCGGCTTCCACGGATCCCGTTTCGCTGATGGCCATGGTGCCGGTCACCGAATGCAGGATGCCGACCTTGACGACCTGATCGGTGACCGCCAGCTTGGTGGTGTTGACCTTCGCCGTGGGATAGTCGGCGGCGCCGGCCACGCTTGCGGACGCGAGCAACGCAGCGGCAAAGGCGAGGGCAGGCGTTCGAGGCAATGAAAACGAGCGACGGGATGCAAGGGCAAGGCGCATCGGCGATCTCCTGATAGGTGGGACGGTGAAACCATTCGGTGTTAAGCAAGGACCGGGCCAAGAGAGCAGCCGCGCATGGACTTCGTGTGGATGCGCAACCGATTGATATAAAAGGACGTGATGGATTGGATCCAAGGCGTTTTGGGCCGACTCATTGACATTGTCAAGCTTTGCCGGGCAATGTCCGGGCGATTGACAATCGTTCCTATGCGACGTCGATCCCGAGCTTAGTCATGCGATAGCGCAGTTGGCGCGTCGTCATGCCCAAGCGCCGTGCAGCCGCACTCTGATTCCCGCCACACTCACGCAAGGCTTTCTCGATGGCATACCCCTGTGTGCGATGAACCTTGAGGTAATGCCGCGGCTCGCAATCGGACGGGAGACCCTGTGCGACGATGGAGGCGCTGTCCTTGGAGGCGTGTTCCGACGGGTGCAATTGCACCGTCGATTCGTCTTGCAGGATGCGTGTGATTTGGGCGGTCGTCACGATCATGCCCTCGGCCATGACGACCGCCCGCTCCATCACGTTCTGCAACTGGCGGATATTGCCCGGCCAATCGAAGGATTCCAGCCGCCGCAGCACGCCCTTTTCCAGAATGACGTTGCGCTCGTAGCGATGATTCAGCTCGTTGAGGAAGTGCAGCACAAGGATTTTGATGTCGCCGTCGCGCTCCCGCAGCGGCGGCAGATAGATGGGCACCACGCTCAAGCGGTAGTAGAGATCGAGGCGGAAGCGGCGCTCGTTGACAAGCTGGCGCAGGTTGACGTTGGTGGCGGTCAGGATGCGGAAATCGACCGGGATCGCGTGGCTGGCGCCCACCCGCTGGACCTGCCGGTCCTGCAGCACGCGCAGCAGTTTGGCCTGCAATTCCAGCGGCATGTCGCCGATCTCGTCCAGAAACAGCGTGCCGCCCTCGGCCGCTTCGATCTTGCCCTTGCGCAGGCTGTCCGCACCGGTGAAGCTGCCCTTTTCATGGCCGAACAGCTCCGACTCCAAGAGGGCCGCGGGGATGGCAGCGCAGTTGATGCAGATGAAGGGCCGCTCGCGCCGATCGCTCTGCTGATGGATGAGGCGCGCGAACTTCTCCTTGCCGGTCCCCGACTCGCCGAGCAGCAACACCGGCGCCTCGCTGCGTGAGACCTGCCCGGCCTGCTTCAGGGCTTCCAGCAACACGGTGCTTTCGCCGATCACGCCGTGGGCGAGCGCGTTCTGCCGGATCGATTGCCAGAGCTGCTGGTTCTCGCTCACCAGTTCCGCCGTGCGCTGGCTGACGAACTGTTCGATGCGCATGACCTGGCCGATCATCGCCGCGGCGATCCGCATCAGCATCAGGTCGTCGTCGAAGCGGCGGCGATGGGCGCCGTCCTTCTGGGCCGCCAGCACGGCGATCGGTCGTCCTTCCTCCAGGATGGGCACCGCCAGAAAGGCGATCGGGCCGAGGTAGCGCTTGTCCCAGGCGGTGATGCGGGTGAGGTAGAGCGGTTCGTTTTGGATGTCGGTCACCAGGCCGATCGTGCCCGTGCGCATCACATGCCCGGTCACGCCCTGATTGAGCGGCACCGTGTAGCCCCCGGCTTTCAGGTGGGCCGCATCGAGGCCATAGCTGTAGCGCACCTTGAGATAGACACCGCTGCGATCCGGCACACTCACCCGGCCGCTGTTCAGTCCGCGCAACTGGGCCAGCAAACGCAGGATGGCGACGATGGTGCGCTCGGGATCGAGTCGTCGTTCCTGCAGTTTGGCCATTTCCAGGATGAACTGGAGATCGCTGCTCGGCGCGAGGGCCGGGTTGGGCATCGTCGGGAATGGTGGCAGTTCTCGTGGCTGGCAACTCATCGGCATCCTCGTTGGTGGTGCTCAATGGATTGCGTGCAAGGAACGCGCCCGTCTTAAGGCATTGAATGAATGAGGGAGCAAGCTGGAAATGCACCATTGCCGTGCAGCGCCGGATGGGCGCGCCTCCTCTTCATCAAATTCGAACATTGTCGAACAATCCGGCCATTGCCATCGGGCTCCCTTCGGGCCGGATGGCGGATGAAGAAGTCAAGCTGCGGATTGAAAAGGATTAATTCGGCTGGCGCGTTTGGTCTGCAATTTGCTCAAGGCTGTCTGGCGCGCGCCCGGCCCGCTTCGCATGGGCTGCGAGGCCGCGCCACATCCTGAAATGCGCCACCTGAGGGAATCCCACATGCTGCAGACGTTGATCGAGGTCGATGTATCCAAGCCGGCGGCCGAACAGGGCGGTATCATCCACAACCGCTGGCATCCCGATCTGCCCATGGTGGAAATGGTCAAGCCGGGCAGCAGTTTCCGCGTGCAGTGCCTCGACTGGACCGGCGGCCAGATTCTCGACGACGATTCGGCCAACGACATCCGCGACGTCGATCTCACCCAGGTGCACTACCTCAGCGGCCCCATCGGCGTGGAAGGCGCCGAGCCGGGCGATCTGCTCGTTGTCGACATCCTTGACATCGGCACGCTGGCCGAGTCGGACTGGGGCTTCACCGGCCTGTTCGCCAAGAGCAATGGCGGCGGCTTCCTCACCGACCACTATCCCGACGCACGCAAGGCCTGCTGGAACTTCGAGGGCATCTATGCGCAGTCGCGGCACATTCCCGGCGTGCGCTTCGCCGGCCTCATGCATCCGGGGCTGATCGGCTGCCTGCCGTCCGCCGATCTGCTCAAGACCTGGAATGCGCGCGAGCGGGCGCTGATCGCGACCGACCCGAACCGCGTTCCGGCGCTTGGGTTGCCGCCCAATCCCACTTCGGCGGTGATGGGCCGGCTCACCGGCAGCGCCGCGCAGGCGGCGGCGCTCGAAGGCGCGCGCACGGTACCGCCGCGGGAACACGGCGGCAATTGCGACATCAAGAACCTGTCGCGCGGCGCCAGGGTGTACTTTCCCGTCTACGTCAAGAATGCCGGCCTGTCGATGGGCGACATCCATTTCTCGCAGGGCGACGGCGAAATCACCTTCTGTGGCGCCATCGAAATGGCCGGCTGGATCGACCTGCACGTGGAGATCATCAAGGGCGGCATGGCCAAATACGGCATCAAGAATCCCATCTTCAAGCCCAGCCCGCTCGAGCCGCGCTACACCAACTATCTGATCTTCGAAGGCATCTCGGTCGACGAGTCGGGCAAGCAGTACTACCTCGACGCCCACATCGCCTATCGCCAGGCCTGTCTCAACGCCATCGCGTATCTGAAAAAATTTGGCTACACCGGCGAGCAGGCCTACGCCATTTTGGGCGCCGCGCCGGTCGAGGGGCACATCAGCGGCATCGTGGACATTCCCAACGCCTGCGCCACGCTGTGGATTCCGTCCGAGATCTTCGACTTCGACATCATGCCCAACGCGTCGGGGCCGGAGATCAAGGTCAGCGGCGGGGCCGATCTGGCCGTGGCCGATTGAACGCCACACCCACCGTCGTTGCCGAAAACCTGTCTGGGAGAGCGTCCATGCCTTTGTATGAATACCAGTGCGCCGCCTGCGGCCCCTTCACTGAATTGCGCGCCATGAGCGAGCGCAATGCGCCGGCCGAGTGTCCGCACTGCGCCGACACCGCCGAACGGCTGATCTCGCGGCCGTCCCTGCGCCAGGTCTCGGCCGCGACCTACCTGGCCCACAGCCGCAACGAACGCAGCGCCCATGAACCGCGCCGCGTGCGTCGCGAGCCGGCCGCCGCTCATGTGCATGGGCCGGGCTGCGGTCACGCGGGCCACGGTGGCAAGCGTCCCTGGATGCTGGGGCACTGAGGCCGGGGTCGTGCGATCGGGCGCGGCCGGCAGGTTCGGCCGCCGCCTTTCACGGGTGACGATGCCGCCGTGCGGCAGCGGTTGAGCGCTCTGCCGCTGCGCCGGTGTCTGCGGTGCGGGATGCCGATCCGGTACAATCGCACCCTTTGCGCGGTCTGCGGGTCCGCGCAATGGACGATCGACCGGAGTCTGCATGTCCCAGATCGCCGATGAGGCGGCGCGGCGGCGCACCTTTGCCATCATCTCCCACCCCGACGCGGGCAAGACCACGCTCACCGAAAAACTGCTGCTGTTCGGCGGCGCCATCCAGCTCGCCGGCGCGGTCAAGGGCCGCAAGGCTGGCCGCCATGCCACCTCCGACTGGATGGAGCTGGAAAAGCAGCGCGGCATCTCGGTCACCAGCTCGGTGATGCAGTTCCCCTACCGCGACAGTATCGTCAACCTGCTCGACACGCCGGGGCACGAGGATTTCTCCGAGGACACCTATCGCACGCTGACGGCGGTCGATTCGGCGCTAATGGTGATCGACTGCGCCAAGGGTGTGGAAGAACGCACCATCAAGCTGATGGAGGTGTGCCGGCTGCGCGACACGCCGATTTTCACCTTCATCAACAAGCTCGACCGCGAAGGCCGCGACCCCATGGAGCTCATGGACGAGGTCGAAAAGGTGCTCGGCATCCAGTGCGCGCCGGTGACCTGGCCGTTGGGCATGGGTCGGGCGCTGCGCGGCATCTACCACCTGCTGCAGGACCGGGTGTACCTCTACGCGCCGGTCAAGGACGGGCGGGCCCACGAGAGCGAGGTGATCGAGGGACTGGACAGCGCCGCTTTCACCGAGCGTTTCGGGGGCGATGCGGCCGCTTTCCGCGAGGAAATCGAGTTGGTACGCGGCGCCAGCCCCGCCTTCGACCGGGCGGCCTATCTCGCCGGGCGCCAGACGCCGGTGTATTTCGGTTCGGCGGTCAACAATTTCGGTGTGCGCGAACTGCTGGACGATTTCGTGGCCTGGGCGCCCCCGCCGCGGCCGCGTGCCACCGAACAGCGCACCGTCGAACCCGACGAGGCTGCGCTCACCGGCTTCGTGTTCAAGGTGCAGGCCAACATGGACCCGAACCACCGCGACCGCGTGGCGTTCGTGCGCCTGTGCTCGGGCCGGCTCAAGCGCGGCATGAAGCTGCAGGTCGCGCAGACCGGGAAATCGGTCACGCTGCACAACCCGATCTTCTTCTTCGCACAGGGCCGCGAACGCGCCGAGGAGGCGGTCGCCGGCGACATCGTCGGCATCCCCAACCACGGCACGCTGCGCGTGGGCGACACGCTGACCGAGGGCGAGGCGCTGCGCTTCACCGGCATCCCGAACTTCGCGCCTGAAATCCTGCGCCGCGTCCGGCTCAACGATGCGATGAAGGCGAAGCATCTCAAGCGCGCGCTGGAGAGCCTCGCCGAGGAGGGCGTCACCCAGGTGTTCCGGCCTCTCGCCGGTCCGGACTGGATCGTGGGCGTGGTGGGGCCGCTGCAGCTCGACGTGCTCGCCGCCCGCATCGCCGGCGAGTACGGGATCGAGGTCGGCTACGAGACCGCGCCCTACGAGACGGCCCGCTGGCTCGCCGCCGAC
>DATLZY010000064.1:0-26288 GCA_035573755.1 Candidatus Acidiferrales bacterium | reverse complement strand
ATGCAGCACGGCGACATCGAGCGCGTCAACGGCAAGTTCCGCGACGCATGCCTGAACCAGCACGGGTTCACCTCGCTCGCCCAGGCCCGCGAGGTGATCCGCGAGTGGCGGCGGGATGACAACGAGGTCAGACCGCACAGCAGCTGCGGCCGCATCCCACACCCGCCCAGTTCGCTGCCAACCACCGCACCCAAAACCACCCACCCAAGGTACCCTTCAACCCCGGACTCTCCCAGTAATTCCTGGTATGGCGAATGGGGGCAGGTCAAACGAATGATAATTCAACACCTTACGATGCTCTCGTGGCATCGCTGCGCCAACCTTGGCGAAGCCCCAGCTTCCCCCGTGCATCCACCAGCCTCTTTTGACTAGGTGCGGGAAACCGGATATACATACATCCGCTGAGATTCTTCATTCAGCGTCCCGCCATATAAATCTTTCCTATCGGAGTCTGTACAGATGAAGCTGAAACTTGCCTCCTTGGGTCTTTTGGCGCTTGCCCCCATGGCCGCACAGGCCGAACTGGTCGAAATGCAGGATGCCGAGATGGCGGACGTCAATGGCCAGGGCTTTTCCTGGAACGGCAGTGTCAATGCCGAATGGAGCGGTACCGTCGCCGGCTACGGTGTGACCAAGTCATTCTCCGCCTACAAGAGCGAGTCTTGCCCGGAATGGTCCATCGGCGTTAGTGAGCGGGTCGAAAGTCCCTACTCCGGTCGCTGGGCCTCCAAATCGCTGGAAGTTGGTGCCGATCACGGCACCAAGTACATCACCCCGTCTTTCTCCTGGGGTCGTTACTCCGGCTGATTCAAGCCGAAGTTCAGGGCGGGCATGAGCGTTCATGCCCGTCCACAGTCCTTCGCAGCGCGCACCAGGCTTGTTGCGAAGGCCGTCTTTTCGTGGTGATCTTCACCGATCTGTCTTATAATCGGCGGCCTTTTCCCGGTCCCTCGAGGACCCGACCATGCCCGGCCGCTATACCCTGACTGTCCTCACCGAATTTGCCGCTTCCCATATCCTGCGGGGCCATCCGGGGCCATGCGCCCGGCTGCACGGCCACAATTGGAAAGTCGAGGCCGAAGTGGTGGCGCACACGCTGAACGACATTGATCTTGCCATCGATTTTCAGGACATCAAGGCCGCGCTGCGCGCTATCACGGACCGGCTTGATCACCGTCATCTGAACGACCTGCCGCCCTTCGACCGCGTCAATCCCACGGCCGAGCAGATCGCGCGCTACATCCATGGCCAGCTCACCGAGACGCTGAGCCCGGCCGGCGTCGCCGTGTCCGCGGTGACCATCTGGGAGACCGATCGCGCCAAGGTCCGCTACAGCGAGACCTGACCGTGTCGTCTCCTGCGACGGCTGCTGCCGCTGACAGGGCTTCCCTTCCCCTGCGCCCGCCAAGGCGCTACGATCGCAGGGCAGAGATTAGCGCAGACGAATAATGATCAGCACCGGCGCATTGCGACCCGTGCGATGAGTATCCTTGCGAGGTTAACGCCATCATGAAGCATCCGGGCCAGGTCGCCGCCCTCGTTACCGACATCGCGGACGTGCAAGGCAGCGCCGATCACCGCCGCATCCCCATCGACCGCGTTGGTATCCGCAGCATCCGCCATCCGTTGCGGGTGGCCGACCGTTCCGGCGTGGTACAGCACACGGTCGCGCGGCTCAACATGTACGTCAGCCTGCCACACCACCAGAAAGGCACGCATATGTCGCGCTTCGTGGCCATCCTCGGCGAGCATGACGACGTGCTCACCGTGCGCGGCCTGAACACATTGATGCAGCGCATGACCAGCCGGCTCGAAGCCGACAGCGGTCATCTGGAGGTCGCGTTTCCCTATTTCGTCAACAAGGCCGCGCCCATCTCCGGCGTGCGCAGCCTGATGGACTACGAGGTCACGCTGACCGGCATGTCGACGCCCGCGGCCGGCGCCCAGACGTTGGTGCGCGTGGTCGTGCCCGTCACCAGCCTGTGCCCCTGCTCCAAGGAGATCTCGGACTACGGCGCCCACAATCAGCGCTCGCACGTCACCGTCGAGGTGCGCTGCCATGGGGATGTCTGGGTCGAGGATCTGATCGATCTGGTCGAGGCCGAGGCTTCGGCGCAGCTCTATGGGCTGCTCAAGCGGCCGGACGAGAAGTTCGTCACCGAGCGGGCCTATGACAACCCGAAGTTCGTCGAAGACATGGTGCGCGATGTCGCGGTGCGGCTCGATGCCGACGATCGGGTGCTGGCCTACACCGTGGAATCGGAGAACTTCGAATCGATCCACAACCATTCGGCCTACGCCGCGGTGGAGCGGGTCAAGGATCTGGACGAGCCGGCCTGAACAGGGCAGGCTTTCAGAAGATCAGCAGCATCACGAGCGCCGCATAGGCGCCCGCCAGGACGTCATCCGCCATCGTCCCGAATCCGCCCGGCAGACGCCGGTCGGCCACGCTGACGGGCCACGGTTTGAGAATGTCGAACACCCGGAACAGCACGAATGCCGCCAGCGCCGGTGGCCAGCCAGCGTGGCCCTGTGCCACGGCCGGCAGCAGCGCGAGCCAATAGCCGACCCATTCGTCCACCACCAGCATGCCCGGATCGTGTAGCGCGGTGAGCCGTTCCGCCCGATCGCAGGCCCACACGCCGATGCCGAATGTGACCAGCAGAAACGATGCATAAGCCCATACCGGCAGGAATTGCAGGGCCGCGAGGTAAATCCCCATCGCAACCAGGGTGCCGCAGGTGCCCGGCGCCCACGGACTGAGCCCGCTGCCGAGCCCCGTGGCCAGCAGGAGCTCTGGATGGCGCCACAGGGACGGCAACCCTTCCGGGCGATGCGATTTGGGCGTGTCCATCAGCGTTCCGCGCCGCTGAAGTGATCAAAGCCAGTTCGGGCCGGAGTCACGAGCCTGCCCACTGCATCTTGGCAGCGCACGCCGGGCTCGGTTGTGATCCGGCCGATGCGGGTAAGGGCGCAACCGCCTGCCGCGCTCAGCGCACCGATCCCGGTTTCCTGCGCCGCGGGCAGGGTGAAACAGAGCTCATAATCATCCCCACCGCACAGGGGTTTGTCGGCATCGGTCGCGCCGCGCGCCGCCGCGTCGAAGGCAGTGGAACGGGGCAGCGCCGCGAAGTCGATCTCGGCACCGACCCCGCTGCGCGCGCACAGATGTCCCAGATCCGCGAGCAGGCCGTCGGAGATATCGATGGCCGCGCTGGCCCGCCCACGCAGGGCGCGGCCGAGCGCGAGGCGCGGCGTGGGTCGGTCGAGCCGGGTCACGAGTTCGGTCGGTACGGCGGCATCTTCGAGGCGCAGCGCCAGCGCCAGTGCGGCATCCCCCAGGGTGCCCGAAACATAGATGCCGTCGCCCGGCTGCGCGCCGTCCCGGCGCAGCGCCAGTCCGGTGGGCACGGTACCCAGCGCCTGCACGGTGAGGCTTAGCGGTCCCCGCGTGGTATCGCCGCCGACGAGTTCGATACCGGCCGCATCGGCCAGCGCGAACAGGCCGCCGGCAAAGGCAGCGAGCCAGTCGGGCTCGACGGCGGGCAGCGTGAGGCTGAGCGTGAACCAGGCCGGATCGGCGCCCATGGCGGCGAGATCGCTCAAATTGACCGCGAGCAGCTTGTGGCCGAGCGCTGCCGGGTCGTCACCGGGCAGGAAGTGCGTGCCGGCGACCATGGTGTCGGTGGTTGCCACCAGCCAGTGCCCGGGCGGAACGGCGAGCAGGGCAGCGTCGTCGCCGACGCCCAGCACGGTGTCGGCGCGGCGGGCCGGCCGGGTGAAATAGCGGTCAATGAGGGCGAACTCCGGCGTCGGCCGCATCAGCCGCGCTTACCCCGCGCCGGCGCCGCGGCGGTTTCCAGCGGGCGCAGCACGCGCGCGGCCTTGTCGAGCACGCTGTTGACAAAGGCATGGCTTTGCGCCGAGCCGAACAGCTTGGCCAGTTCCACCATTTCGTTGAGCACGACGCGGTAGGGGATTTCGGGGCATTCGGCCAGCTCGACCAGGCCCACCGTGAGCAGCGACTTCTCGACCGGATCGAGCTGGCTCGGCGGGCGCGTGACCCAGCGCGCCATCAGCGCTTCCCAGCGATCCGGATCGGCGATGGCCTTGTCCACCAGCGCGGTGAAATAGGCTTGGTCGAAGGGTGGCCCCTCGGGGTCGGCCAGGAAGTCGCCCAACACGTCATGGCTGGTGCCGCCGGCCAGTTGCCACTGATAGAGCGCCTGGAAGGCGTGGCGCCGCGCCTGGCTGCGCGGCTTGTTGCCCCGGCCCATGCTCAAGCCCCGAACGTGCGCAAAAGATTGACCATCTCCAGCGCCGACAGCGCGGCCTCGGCGCCCTTGTTGCCGGCCTTGGTGCCGGCCCGTTCGATGGCCTGTTCCAGGTTGTCCACGGTCAGCACGCCGAAGGCCACTGGCAGCGCCGATTCGAGCGCCACCTGCGCTAGACCCTTGGCGCACAGGCCGGCGACGTGCTCGAAATGCGGTGTGGCGCCACGGATGACCGCGCCGAGCGCGATCACGGCGTCGAAACGGCCGCTGCGCGCGGCCTGCTGGACCACGAGCGGCAGTTCGAAGGCGCCGGGTGCACGGATCAGCGTCAACTGATCGCTGCCTGCGCCGTGGCGCAGCAGGGTGTCTTCGGCGCCGCGCACCAGGGCATCGACGATGAAGTCGTTGAAGCGCGCAGCCACCAGGGCGAAACGGGCGTCGCCCGCCACCAGCTTGCCTTCGATGAGGGTCGTTGCAGACATGATTCGGTTCCGTATTCAGGCTTGTGAAGGAGGATAGGTCACTCGGGCGCCACCACGTCCACCACCTCGAGGCCGAAGCCCGAGATGGCCTGGAAGCGGCGGGTCGAGCTCAGCACACGCATGCGGCGCACGCCGAGGTCTTTCAGGATCTGGGCGCCGATACCGTGGGTGCGCAGCACACCGCTGATGCCGGGGCGATGCGCGGGCGGGCGCACCGGCAGCCCGATCTCGCGCACCCGCTGCAACAGCGCGAACGGCGGCTCGGGTTTGCGCAACACCACCAGCACGCCCTGTTCCTGCCGGCCCATGTAGGCGAGCGCCGCCTCCAGCGGCCAGCCAGCCTCCGGGTCATCCAGGGCGAGCTGGTCGGTCAGGACGTTTTCGACGTGCACGCGCACCAGCACCGGCGCTTCGGGGTCGAGCGTGCCGCGCACCAGCGCGAAGTGTACTGCGCGGTCCAGCGCGTCCTCGTAGGCGAGGAGGCGAAAATCGCCGTGGCGGGTCGTGATGCGCGTTTCGGCGCTGCGCACGACGGTCTTTTCGGTTTCGAGGCGATAGCGGATCAGGTCCGCGACGGTGCCGATCTTGAGGCCGTGTTCGGCGGCAAAGCGCTCCAGTTCCGGGCGCCGCGCCATGGTGCCGTCCTCGCTCAGGATTTCGACGATCACGGCGGCCGGCTCGAGGCCTGCGAGGCGGGCGAGATCGCAGCCGGCCTCGGTGTGGCCTGCGCGGGTCAGCACACCGCCTTTCTGCGCCATCAGCGGGAAGATGTGACCGGGGGTCACCAGATCAGCGGGGACCGCATCGGCGCGCACTGCCGCCTGGATGGTGCGCGCCCGGTCGGCGGCGGAAATCCCGGTCGTGACGCCTTCGGCGGCCTCGATGGAGACGGTGAAATTGGTGGCGTGTTTTTCATCCGTGGCGCTGACCATGAGCGGCAGGCGCAGCTGCTGGCAGCGCTCGGGGGTCAGGGTCAGGCAGATCAGGCCGCGTCCGTAGCGGGCCATGAAATTGATGTCGTCCGCCCGGCAATGAGCGGCAGCCATCAGCAGGTCGCCTTCGTTTTCGCGGTCCTCGTCGTCCATCAGCACGACCATGCGGCCGCGGCGGATGTCCTCGATGATTTCCTCGATGCTGTTCAGCGCCATGCACTCATTCCTCTCCCGCAGGGGATGCAAAGCCCTGCTGCTGCAACCATGATGTCGTGATGCGGGTCTCATTGGCCGGATTTTGCATCAGCCGCTCGAGATACCGCGCGAGCAGGTCCACCTCGAGATTCACTCGCTGGCCGGGTTGATACTGGCCGAGGATCGTCCGTTCGCGGGTGTGCGGAATCACGTTCACCTCGAACAGCGATCCGGAGACGGCGTTGACCGTCAGGCTGATGCCGTCGATGCAGATCGAGCCCTTGGCGGCGATGTAGCGGGCGAGCGCAGCCGGCGCTTCGAAACGCAGACGAAAGGACCGTCCGTCGGGGCGCTGGTCGACGAGCCGGCCGATGCCATCGACATGTCCGCTGACCAGATGGCCGCCCAAGGGGTCGATGGGCCGCAGCGCCGGTTCCAGATTGACCGCAGCACCGGGCTTGAGCTCGCCCAGGGTCGTGCAGTCGAGCGTTTCGCGCGAGACATCGGCCCAGAAGCCATCCGCCGTGTAGGTGGTGGCGGTGAGGCAGGCGCCGTTGACCGCGATGCTGGCGCCGGGCGCCAGACCCGCGATGATCTCGGTGGCCCGACCGATGCGCAGGCGCACATCGCCGCCCCGCGCGTCGCACTCAGCCAACACGCCGACGGCGCGAATCAAACCCGTGAACATCTCAGAGCGCCTCCTGTTGTTCCTGATGCGCCGGTGCTGCCCGGATGCGCCAGTCCTCGCCCACCGCCCGCACCTCGAGGATGCGCAGCCGGACGCGCGCATCGAGTCCCACCAGATCTGGCAGCTCGAACATGGCGCGGCCGCCACTGCCGAGCACCGACGGTGCCAGATAGACCACCAGTTCATCGACCAGACCGGCTGCGAGGAGCGCTCCGGCGAGCGTGGGTCCGGCCTCGACCAGTACGTCGTTCACACCCAGACCAGCCAGATGCGCGAGCGCGGCAGCAGGTTCCGCAGGATCCGGCAGGCCGATCACCTCGGCGCCGGCCGCGCGCAGCATCTGCATGCGATCCGGCGCTGCGGATTCGGAGGTATACACCACCAGCCGACCGCCGGGACCGAACAGGCGCCCGCGCGGCGCGAGCCGCAGGCGGCGGTCCAGCACCACCCGCAGCGGTTGATGCCAGGCCACCACCCGACCGTCCGGTGCGATCCCATGGCCGGCCAATCGGACGTTCAGCGCCGGATCGTCGCTGAGCACCGTGCCGCTGCCGGTCAGGACTGCGCCGCTGCGGGCGCGCAGTTGCTGCACGTCGAGCCGCGCATCCGCGCCGGTGATCCATTGACTCGCGCCATCGGCCGCGGCAGTGCGGCCATCCAGACTGGCGCCGAGTTTCAGCGTGACGCGCGGCCGGCCTTGCGTCATGCGCTGGATGTAGCCCCGGTTCAGCGCGTGCGCCGCCTCCGTGCCGACGTTTTCGGTGAGCGCAACGCCCGCGGCGCGAAGCTGCGCATGGCCGCGGCCGCGCACCAGGGGATTGGGATCTTCCATGGCGGTGACGACGCGTGCGACACCGGCGGCGATGAGGGCCTCGCTGCAGGGCGCGGTGCGGCCGTGATGGCTGCAGGGTTCGAGCGTCACGTAGGCGGTCGCGCCCCTGGCTCGGACGCCGGCCTGCTGCAGGGCATAGACCTCGGCATGCGGCTCGCCGGCGCGCATGTGCCAGCCTTCCCCGACGACTTGCCCGTCCGCCACCAGCACGCAGCCGACGCGTGGATTGGGCTGGGTGGTTGCCATGCCGCGCTCGGCGAGACGCAGGGCGCGGGCCATGTAGCGGGCATCATCGGCCTGCATCAGGAGAATCCTCGTCACCGGCCGCTCCGCCGGCGCCAGGCAAAAGAGATAGCTGGTGCTTGCCGTCGGCGGCGCCGGGCGCCACGGCCTCCTGCAATCGCTCGACTTCCTCGCGAAAGGCGTTCACATCCTGGAAACTGCGATAGACCGAGGCGAAGCGCACATAGGCCACCTGATCCAGGTCGCGCAATTCGTCCATGACCCACTCGCCGATGCGCCGGGTGGGCACTTCGCGCTCGCCGGTGGCCCGCACACGGCGCAGGATACGGCCCACCGCGGCTTCCACTGCTTCGATCCGCACGGGGCGCTTCTCGAGTGCGCGCAGCAGGCCGCTGCGCAGCTTGTCCTCGTTGAACGGCTCGCGCGTGCCGTCGCGTTTGACCACCCGCGGCAGGACGAGCTCGGCCCGTTCGAAGGTGGTGAAGCGTTCGCCGCACGTCGGGCACTCGCGCCGCCGGCGCACCTGCGCGCCATCCTCGGCGAGGCGGGAATCCACCACGCGGGTATCGGCCGCGCCGCAGAACGGGCAGTGCATGGACGGGCCGTCGCGTCAGCCGGCCGCGTAGACCGGCAGCCGCCGGCAGATGGCCAGCACTTCGCCCTTGACCCGCTCGATCACGGCGGGATCGGAGGGAGCGTCGAGCACATCGGCGATCCACCCGCCCAGCGCCTGGGTTTCGGCCGCACCAAAGCCGCGGGTGGTGATGGCCGGTGTGCCGAGACGCACACCGCTGGTGACGAAGGGCGAGCGCGGATCGCCAGGCACGGCGTTCTTGTTGACCGTGATGTTGGCGGCGCCCAGCGCGGCTTCCGCGTCCTTGCCGGTCAGTTCGCGGTCGATCAGGTCCACCAGCATGAGGTGGTTGTCGGTGCCGCCCGAGACGATCTTGTAGCCGCGCGCCATGAGCGCCGCGGCCAAGGCGCGGGCGTTGTCCACGACCTGTCGCTGGTAGGCCGCAAAATCCGGCTGCAGCGCTTCCTTGAAGGCCACGGCCTTGGCCGCGATGACGTGCATCAGGGGGCCGCCCTGAATGCCGGGAAAGACGATGCTGTTGAGCTTCTTCTCGATCTCGGCGTTGGCGCGCGCCAGGATCAGGCCGCCGCGCGGGCCGCGCAGGGTCTTGTGCGTCGTGGTGGTGGTCACGTCCGCCAGCGGCACGGGATTGGGATAGACCCCAGCCGCGACCAGTCCGGCTACATGCGCCATGTCGACCAGCAGATACGCCCCCACCTCGTCGGCAATGGCGCGGAAACGCGCCCAGTCGACCACGCGCGAGTAGGCTGAGAACCCGGCCACGATCAGGCGCGGACGGTGCTCGCGCGCCAGCGTTTCCACCTGCGCATAATCGATCAGCCCGTCCGCACCGACGCCGTATTGGACGGCGTGGTAGATGCGGCCGGAGAAATTGACCGAGGCGCCGTGGGTGAGATGGCCGCCATGCGCCAGCGACATGCCGAGCACGGTATCGCCCGGCTGCAGCAGCGCCATGTACACCGCCTGGTTGGCCTGCGAACCCGAATGCGGTTGCACGTTGGCGTAGCTCGCGCCGAACAGCGCGCAGGCCCGCTCGATCGCCAGCCGTTCGGCCACGTCCACATATTCGCAGCCGCCGTAGTAGCGCTTGCCCGGATAGCCCTCAGCATACTTGTTGGTCAGCACCGAGCCCTGTGCTTCCAGCACGCGTGGGCTGGCATAATTTTCCGAGGCGATGAGCTCGAGGTGTTCTTCCTGACGGCGTGCTTCGGCGGTCATGGCGGCCTGCAGTTCGTCATCGAACCCGGCGATCCGCATGCTGGGGCTGAACATGGCGGGATGACTCCTTGACAAGATGGGCGAGGGCGGGAAAACGGGGTATTGTACCCGATCCGCATCGCCCGCTCGCCGTCAGCTATCCAGCGCGAAAAGCCGGCACCCAATCAGGAACCTGTTCATGTCGCAATACATCTACACCATGCATCGCGTCAGCAAGGTCGTCCCGCCCAAGCGCGAGATCCTGCGCGACATCTCGCTGTCCTTCTTTCCCGGCGCCAAGATCGGCGTGCTGGGCCTCAACGGCTCGGGCAAGTCCACTTTGCTGCGCATCATGGCCGGCGTTGACAAGGAATTCGAAGGTGAGGCCCGTCCCCAGCCGGGAATCAAGATCGGCTATCTGGCGCAGGAGCCCGAGCTGGATCCGGCCAAGGACGTGCGCGGCAACGTCGAGGACGGCGTGCGCGAGATCAAGAACCTGGTAGACCGCTTCAACGCCATCAGCAATGCCTTCGGCGAGCCGGATGCCGATTTCGACGCCCTGCTCGCCGAGCAGGCCGAACTGCAGGACAAGATCGACGCCGCCGGCGCCTGGGAGCTGGACCGTACCCTGGAAATCGCCGCCGACGCCCTGCGCCTGCCGCCTTGGGATGCTGACGTCACCCAACTCTCCGGCGGCGAGAAGCGCCGCGTGGCGCTGTGCCGGCTGCTGCTCTCCAAACCGGACATGCTGCTGCTGGATGAGCCGACCAACCATCTGGACGCCGAATCGGTGGCTTGGCTCGAGCGCTTTTTGCACGACTACAAGGGCACGGTCATCGCCGTGACCCACGATCGCTATTTCCTCGACAACGTCGCCGGCTGGATCCTCGAACTCGACCGCGGCCACGGCATCCCCTGGGAAGGCAACTACTCGAGCTGGCTGTTGCAGAAGGAAAAACGGCTGGAGCAGGAGGAAAAGGCGGAATCATCGCACCGCAAGGCCATGCAGGCCGAGCTGGAATGGGTGCGCAGCAATCCCAAGGGCCGCACGGCCAAGAGCAAGGCGCGCCTGGCGCGTTTCGAAGAGCTGGCTTCGCAGGAATTCCAGAAGCGCAATGAGACTCAGGAACTCTACATCCCGCCCGGACCGCGCTTGGGCGATCTGGTCATCGAGGTCGAGGGGTTGCGCAAGTCCTTTGGCGATCGGCTGCTGTTCGAGGACCTCAGTTTCCGCCTACCGCCGGGCGGCATCGTTGGCATCATCGGACCCAACGGTGCCGGCAAGACGACGTTGTTCCGTATCCTCGCCGGCCAGGAAACACCTGATGCAGGCACGGTGCGCCACGGGCCGACGGTGGAGCTGGCCTACGTCGATCAGAGCCGGCAGGGCCTGGACGACAACAAGACCGTATGGGAGGAGATTTCCGACGGCCAGGACATCCTGCGCGTCGGCACCTATGAAGTCGTGTCGCGCGCCTACGTCGGCCGCTTCAACTTCAAAGGCACCGATCAGCAAAAGCGCATCGGCGAGCTGTCGGGCGGGGAGCGCAACCGGGTGCATCTGGCCAAGGTGCTGAAATCCGGCGGCAACGTGCTGCTGCTCGACGAGCCCACCAACGATCTGGACGTGGAAACCCTGCGCGCGCTGGAAGAGGCGCTGCTCACCTTCCCCGGCTGCGCGGTGGTCATTTCGCATGACCGCTGGTTCCTGGACCGCGTGGCCACCCACATCCTCGCCTTCGAGGGCGACAGCCGGGTGGTGTGGTTCGAGGGCAACTATGCCGACTACGAAGTGGACCGCAAGCGCCGTCTCGGTGTCGCCGCCGATACGCCGCACCGCATCCGCTACCGCCCGCTGAAGGCCTGATGCGGGGGGGCGGCTAGGTCGATTCGGGTTGGTCCGCGGGAAAGAAAACCGCGAGCCACAGCGTCGGCTGATCGGGCGCGGTGGCTTCCACCCGATGCGCGCAATGCGCAGGCAGGTACAGCCAGTCGCCGGGGCCGAGGTGCACGGTCCGGGTCTCTTCAGCGGCGTTGCGGATGCTGAGCGTGGCAGCGCCACTCACCAGCAGCACGAACTCGTCTTCGTCCTGGTCGTACCAGAAGCCCGGCGGACTGGCGTGGGTCTGGCTCACGATGCGCTCGATGCGCACGCCCGGCCTGCGCAGCAGGATCGCGATGTTCTCCGCGGCGCCCGGCGCCGGCAGGTTGTGCCAGAGGTTGCCGTGGGTCAAGGGATCTCCGGGCGCGGGAGATGAGGGCGGTGCATGGTCCGTGCGGTCGGTCATGCCGCTTTCAGCCGTTCAGTGAAAAAGCCCAGCACCCGGTCCAGTGCCGCACGGGTCGGGTGCCCCTCACGGTCCACGAGATCATTGGTGAGCACCGAATGGGCGTAGCGCGGGATGCCGTGCGGATTCCCGGGCCCAGAATCGATCTCGATGGCCTCGAAACCCGCGCCCAGTTCGCGGCGCAAACGATCGAAGCGCGCCTTCGGGCAGGCCATGTCGTGCGTGAAGCGCAGCCCCAGCACGCGCGCGCCATGGTTCACCCGCTCCTTCACACAGCGCAGATCCTCAGGACTGATGTGTAGTGCCGCGCGGTGCGAGGCGGTGATGCCGAAGGGCAGCGACGGCTGGCTCAGGACCGGCGCGGCCACCACGGGATCGACCATCATGGCCAGGGCGAAGTTCCCGGTCAGGCACATCCCCAGCGCGCCGACGCCTGGGCCGCCCAGCTCGGCATGCAGCGCGCGGCACAGCGCTTTCAGCGGCTCCACGATGGGGCTGGTGCCGTTGCGGGCCAGCACGTGAAACTCGCGCCGCACGCACACCCGTGCCACCGAATCGGCGAGATAGCCGACAGACAGCCGGCGCCCGGCAGTGCCGAACAGTTCGGGCAGCACGACGGTGAAGCCAGCGTCCGCGACGCGTCGGGCGAAACGCGCGACCTGCGGCGTGATGCCGGGAATCTCGTGGATGATCACCACACCTGGCCCGGTCCCCGTGCGATAGACCGGAAAAGTGGCTTCGTCATGGGTGAAGGTGTTTTCGTCGAATCCGGACAAGGGCATGGCGGCTTTCCTGTGCGGGGATTGCGGCGCCAAGCATAAACCGGATGCCGTCCCCGGTGTTCTGTATTCGGTCCTTCGGCTTCACCCGTAGCGACGGCTTGCGCTAAGCTTTGGCCTTTCTCGCTCCCGTTTCCGGTGTTGCATGTCGGTTTTCACCAAGGTCGAACGCGGCGAACTCGTCGCTTTCCTCGAGTCCTACACCGTCGGCGATCTGCAGCATTTCCAGGGCATCCGGGCCGGCATCGAAAACACCAACTACTTCGTCAATACCAGCGGCGGGCGCTGGGTGCTGACCCTGTTCGAAACCCTGCACGTCAGCGAACTGCCGTTCTGTCTTCACCTGATGGATCACTTGGACGCGCACGGTATCCCCAGCCCGGCGCCGGTGGCCGACCGCGACGGCCGCATCCTGACCGCGCTCAAGGGCAAGCCCGCCGCGCTGGTGCAGCGCCTGCCGGGTCGCAGCGCCATGGCGCCCAATGCCAACCAATGCGCAGCCATGGGTGAAATGCTGGGTCGGTTCCATCTGGCGGGCCAGAGCTACGGCCGCCAGCGGATCAACAGCCGCGGACCGCAGTGGTGGCAGCGCATGGCCGAGGTGCTGCTGCCCTATCTGGACGAAGCCGGCCGGCGGCTGCTGACCGAGGAACTCGCGCATCAGGCCACCCAACGTGCGCTCGACCTGCCGCGCGGGGTCATCCATGGCGATCTGTTCCGCGACAACGTGCTGTTCCAGGGCGAGCGCATCTCGGGCGTCATCGATTTCTACTATGCGTGTAACGACGTGCTCTTGTTCGACCTCGCCATTGCGGTCAACGACTGGTGCGTGGACGAGACGGGTGCGCTCGACGGCGAGCGCGTGGCGGCAGCGGTGGACGCATACGGGCGCGAGCGACCCTTCCTCCCCGCCGAGCAGGCGGCCTGGTCGACCCTGCTGCGGGCCGCGGCGCTGCGCTTCTGGCTGTCGCGGCTGCATGACCTGCATTTCCCGCGCCCGGGAGAAATGACCCATGTGAAGGATCCGGATGTGTTCCGGCGCATTCTCGAGCGGCAGATTGCGCAGCCAGCGACGCTGCCCTCCGCCGGGGTCTGAGTGGCCGGCGGCGGGATGCCGCAGGGCAGTGGAACATCAGCGTGGGCGTGTGGTCTCAAAGCCTTCCAGCAACGCAGCGAGGTGACCGATGAATCGATGGATGCGAACGATCGGAATCGCGCTGGCCGTGCTCGTGGTGCTCGGCGCCCTTGCGGTCGTCGCTTTGCCCCGACTGATCGACCCCAACGCTTATCGTGACCCGATCACCCGCGCGGTCGCGGAACGGACCGGGCGCACGCTCACCCTGGATGGCGATCTGGGGCTCAGCGTCTTTCCCTGGCTCGGCATCACCATCGAAGGCGCCAGTCTGGCCAACGCCCCCGGTTTCGGCGACGAGCCCATGCTCGCCGTGCAGCATGCCGAAGCCCGTCTGCGCCTGTTGCCGCTGCTCGCCGGCCGGCTGGAATTCGGCACCATCGTGCTGGATGGTCTGCGGCTCAACCTGGCGCGTGCCGCCGACGGGCGCAGCAACTGGCAGGATATCGAAGCACGTTTGGCCCAGCCGGATTCGGGTGAGCACGTGTCGACCGCAACGGCCGATGATTCTGCAGGCCGATTTTCCGCCGAAAGCCTGAGCATCACCGGCGTGGAAATACGCGAGGGTCGTCTGCTCTGGGATGACCGCCAGAGCGGTGCGCGCTATGCCCTCACCAATTGGAGTTTCAGTACAGGTGGAGTACGGTTCGGCGGCAGCATGCCGGTCGAGACTCACTTCAATCTGTCGGTCGGCGCGGCGGAACTGGACGCTGAGGTGGACCTCGAGGCCTCCGTGCAAGCCGCCCCGAGTGACGGTCGCTACGCCATCGAAGATCTGGTCTTGCAGAGCCGCTTGCGCAGCGCCGCCCTGTTCGGTGAGGCCGTTCTGCCGGTGAAGCTGACCGGCGCCGGCATCTGGCAGGGCAAGCAGGGCGCCGCGCCGGGAAGCGTCGGGCCGCTCAAGCTCGAAATCGGGCCCTACCGCACGGCTGATCAGCAGATCGATACGCTGGTGATGAGCGTGGGCGAGGGCGTCATCGACCCGGCCCGCTCGACCGCGCGACTGGAAACGGTGGAGATCGCCGGCAAGGACCTCGCGTGGGCGGGGCGGCACATCGACAGCCTCGGTCTGCGCACCGCAGGTCTGGTGGACTGGGGTGCCGGCCGTTTGCAACTGGGGCAGGTGGCGCTGCAGGCTGCCGGCATCCGGCTGGCGAAAGATGCCGAGCCGGTCGCACTGGAGGCCGGCGCTCCCGTGTCGGTGAACTGGTCGCGCGAACGGGTGGAAACCGGTGCCCTCACAGTGAAGGGCATCGGCATGTTCAAGGCCGGCGCTGGGCAGGGGCTGCTCAATCCCGCGCTGGCCGGAACTCTCGCCTACGACTGGGGTAGCGGGCGCATCCAGGTGAACGAAGCGCGCCTCGCGGCCGAAGCGCTCGATCTGGGCGGTGGCCGCGTACTGCCGCACCCGGAACTCGCCACCGAGGTGAACGGCGACCTCCGGGCGCAGCGCTGGTCGCTGGCGGCTTTGCGGCTGCGCGCCGGCGAACTGCTCAGCGCCCAGGGAGCGGTCGAGGTCAGGACGGCAAACGGCCTGCGCTACGAGGGCCGGATCGAAACACCGAGTCTGGCGCTTCGCCCGCTGCTCGCGGCCCTAAAGGTCGAGATCCCGGCCACTACCGCCACGGATACCCTGCGCAGCGTCGCCGTGAACAGCGCCTTCAAAGGCACGACCGAGAAGGTCGCGCTGGATGGTTTGCGAGTCGATCTCGACGGTGGAAGCATGCAGGGCCGGGCGGCGGTGACTTGGGGTGGACGGCCGCGAGTCGACACGGACCTCGCGATCGATCGGCTGAACGTGGATCGCTATCTGCCGCCGGCGGCGCCGGACAAGGCCAAACCCGAAGCGGCACCCGCGGAGAAAGCGGCCAGTCCGTCACAACCGATTCCTGTCGACGTGCTGCGCCGCTTCGATCTCGATGCGCGGCTGCGGGTGGGCGCGCTCACCTTGAGCCGCATCGCCATGCAGGACGCCGAGATCCGCGCCGTGCTCAAAGGCGGACGCCTGGACGTGAATCCGCTGCGGGCCGGGCTTTTCGGTGGACAGATGACGACCAGCGTCACGATCGATGCCGCCGCCGAGGTGCCGGCCGTCAGCCTGCAGCCTGCGTTCAAGGGCGTGCAACTGGCGCCACTGATGACGCGCTTTGCGGGCGAGCCCTACCTGACCGGCACGGGCAATGTCGATCTCAAGGCCACGACCCGCGGCGCGGACACAGCGCAATGGCTGCGCAACCTCGACGGCATGCTATCGCTCGATCTGCGCAACGGCCGCATCGAGCGCATCGACATCCTGAACCAACTCCGCCGCGGCTATGCGCAGGCGCGAGCTTTCGATCCGGGCTCTGCGCCGGAAGGCGGCACCGAGTTCACCGAGGTCAGGAGCCAGCTTGCGCTCGAGGGGCCGATCTGGCGCACCGAGGATCTGCTGCTGACCTCGCCGCTCCTGCGGCTCACCGGCAAGGGGCAGATCGATGCCGAGCGGCAGAAACTCGATTTCGCCGTTCTGGCGACATTGCTCGGAACCGGCCTCGCCCACGGCGATCGCTGGCTGGAGGACCTCATCGATCAGCCCATCCCGATCCGTATCGACGGTCCCTGGGCCCGCCCCAGCGTGCGCCCCGATCTGAAGGCCATTGCCGAGTCCCGGGCGCGCGAACGGCTGGAGAAGGAGAAGGACAAGCTCGAGGAAAAACTGAAAGCGCGCGAGGACGAGCTGCGCCAGAAAGCCAGCGAGAAGCTGCAGGAACGCCTGGAAAAATTCCTCCGGTGAGCCTCGAGGATCTGCCCCTCTCGCCCGAGGCGTTTGCCGCGCAGGTGCTGGCCTGGTTCGAGGTGAACGGCCGGCGCGACCTGCCCTGGCAACAGAGCCGCGACCCCTATCGCATCTGGGTCTCGGAGATCATGTTGCAGCAGACCCAGGTGGCGACGGTCATCCCCTACTACGAGCGCTTCATGGCGCGTTTTCCGGATGTGGCGAGTCTCGCGGCGGCGAGCCTCGATGAGGTGCTGCGGCACTGGAGCGGGCTCGGCTATTACGCCCGCGGCCGCAATCTGCATCGCGCTGCGCAGTGGGTGATGGCGCGCGGCGATGGGCGCTTCCCGTCCGATGTCGAGACGCTGCGGGCGCTGCCGGGCGTCGGTCCTTCCACGGCCGCGGCCGTCGCGGCGCTTGCGACCGGCGCGCGTGAGGCCATCCTGGACGGCAATGTGAAGCGGGTGCTGTGCCGTTTTCTGGCTTGCGACGAACCGCCGGGGGCGGCGCGGGACCGCGCGTTGTGGGCCGTGGCTGCGCGGCTGACGCCGGCGCACCGGGCGGATACCTATACGCAGGCGATGATGGATCTGGGCGCGACCTGTTGCACACCGCGGCGGCCGCGGTGCCATGCATGTCCCTTGCAGAGCGCGTGTCGCGCCGCACAGACGGGGCAGCCGGAGGATTACCCGCGCCGTTCGCACGCGCGCGCCGCGCCGGAGGTGGCGCTTCCGCTTCTGGCGATCACTGATGCCAGCGGGCGCGTCTGGCTGGAACGGCGACCGCCGCGTGGCATCTGGGGTGGCATGTGGTGTCTGCCTGAATGTCCGTCCGACGCGGCGCCCGCGGACTGGTGCATGCAGTGCTTCGGGACGCGACCTCGGCGCTGCATCGCCTTGCCCGAGATGCGCCATGTGCTCACCCATCGCCGGCTGCGCATCCAGCCTTGGCGGCTCGAGCTGCCGCAAGCAGTCGCGGAGCCCCCGCGGCGTGCGGGCGTGTGGTATCCACCCGGTACGCCGCCGCCCGGGGGCATGGTGCGGCCGGTCATGGATCTTCTGGCACAATGGCCTGCGCCGCAGGCATCCGCGCCGGCGGCAAAGCCGCTTGATAGGCCCACCCAAGCCGTGTGAGGAAGCCGGTGTCACCGATCATTTCCGTGAGCGCGCTGAACAAGGTGTATCCGACCGGCCTGCAGGCGCTCCAGGATGTCGATCTCGACATCGCGCGCGGCGAGATCTTCGCCCTTTTGGGCCCGAACGGCGCCGGCAAGACCACGCTCATCAACATCATCTGCGGCATCGCCACGGCTAGCTCCGGCACCGTGCAGGTGGCCGGTCATGATAGCCGCGCCGATTACCGCGCCGCGCGTGCCCGCATTGGCCTCGTGCCGCAGGAACTGTTCACCGATGCCTTCGAGAGCGTCTGGGCGACCGTCGCCTTCAGCCGCGGCCTGTTCGGCAAGCCGCCCGATCCGGGGCATCTCGAGCAGGTGCTGCGCGATCTGTCGCTGTGGGACAAGCGCAACGACCGCATCATGACGCTCTCGGGCGGCATGAAGCGGCGCGTGATGATCGCCAAGGCGCTGTCGCACGAGCCCGAGGTGCTGTTCCTCGACGAGCCCACCGCAGGAGTCGACGTCGAATTGCGGCGCGACATGTGGGCGCTGGTCCGGCGGCTGCGCGAGCGAGGCGTGACCATCATCCTGACCACCCATTACATCGAGGAAGCCGAGGAAATGGCCGATCGCATCGGCGTGATCCAGGGCGGCCGGTTGATTCTGGTGGAAGACAAGGAGGTTCTGATGCGCCGGCTGGGCAAGCGCCAGCTTCGGCTGCAGTTGTCGCAACCGCTCACCGCGCTTCCGGTCGCGCTCGCCACCTATCCGCTGGAACTGTCGGCCGATGGCTTGGAACTGACCTACACCTACGATGCCGCGAGCGAACACGGCGGGATCGGCGGCCTGCTGCGCGATCTCACCGCAAGCGGCGTCGATTTCAAGAGTCTGCAGTCCCGGGAAAGCTCGCTGGAGGAGATCTTCGTCGACCTGCTGCGGGGCCAGCCATGAACCGCTACGCCGTCGGCGCCATCTACCGCTTCGAAATGGCCCGCTGGTGGCGGACCCTGCTGCAGAGCATCGCGGCGCCCATCCTGTCGACCTCGCTCTATTTCGTCGTGTTCGGTGCGGCGATCGGCGCGCGTATGGGCGAGATCGAAGGCGTGTCCTACGGCGCTTTCATCATTCCGGGGCTGGTGATGCTGTCGCTGTTGTCCGAAAGCATCAGCAACGCCTCCTTCGGGATCTACATGCCCAAATGGTCGGGCACGATCTACGAGGTGCTCTCCGCCCCGGTTTCGGCGCTCGAGATCCTGGCCGGCTACGTGGGCGCAGCGGCGACCAAGTCGGTGTTGCTGGGCCTGTTGATTCTCGCCACCGCGCGCGTGTTCGTGCCCTACAGCATCGCCCACCCGGTCTGGATGGCGCTGTTTCTGGTGCTGACGGCGGTCACCTTCAGCCTGTTCGGATTCATCCTCGGGGTCTGGGCCGACACCTGGGAAAAGCTGCAGATCGTGCCGCTGATGATCGTGACCCCGCTGGCCTTTTTGGGCGGCAGTTTCTATTCCATCGCCATGCTGCCGCCCTTGTGGCAGAAGATCGCGCTCGTGAACCCGGTGGTCTATCTCATCAGCGGCTTTCGCTGGAGTTTCTATGGCGTTGCGGATGTGCACATCGGTGTCAGTCTGGCCATGATTGCCTTGTTCCTGGCGCTGTGCCTCATCGTGATCGCGTGGATCTTCCGGACCGGCTACCGCCTGAGGCGCTGAGCGTCGGAGCGGGATGCGGCTTCATCGAACGGCCGGCGCGGGCTTGATCTTGATATAGAATCGTTGCAACAACAGGGCGCAAAACCCGGTGGTCAGGAGCGCGCAAGGCCATCTGATCCGTGAACGAGAGAGCGGGAGATACGGTATGACACGCACGGTTCATTGCATTCGGCTCGGGCAGGATGCCGAAGGGCTGGATTTCCCTCCTTATCCGGGTGATCTGGGCAAGCGCATCTTCGAATCGGTTTCCAAGCAGGCCTGGCAGGATTGGCTGCGCCACCAGACCATGCTGATCAACGAGTACCGGTTGACGCCCATCGATCCCAAGGCGCGCAAGTTTCTCGAGCAAGAAATGGAAAAGTTCTTCTTCGGCGGCCAGAGCGCGGCGCCGCCCGATTATGTGCCGCCCGCGCCGCCGGGGTGATGCCGATACCATCTTGACGCAGGGTCCTTCGACAGGTAGATTCTCGCCTCTTTCTAGCCGTGGGCGGTGCGATGAGACTCCTGCCCCCCGCGTCGATCAGGCCAGGTAGCTCAGTCGGTAGAGCAGGGGACTGAAAATCCCCGTGTCGGCGGTTCGATTCCGTCCCTGGCCACCAATACACAAAGGTCAACAGTTCGCTGTTGGCCTTTTTTCTTGCGCGCTCCCGCGTGTTCGCGGGGACTCCTGCGGATTCCTGCGGACTTCCTTCCTCCGGTCGTCTCGCCCATCTCGGCCCCATTTCGCTCTCTCCTGGCCATTCTTCTCTCCAGCCTCGCTCGCCGGCTAAGGGCCGAAGTCCGCAGAGGCCGCAACGTGGACCTATACAGATCAATGGGTTACGTGCTGACGAATCAAACGGTTGGATTGCGGCATCGGCAGGCAAAGGAAACCATGGCCGTTGTGTTTTGTCGGTAGTTCTTGACAGCTACCGACGTTTCGCAACATTATGACGACATGGACAGTTCGCACCAGAGCATTCTGGATCTTGCCGCCCAGCGCGGCCTTATTCGCCCACGCGATCTCAATGAGCGTGGGCTGCCCACGATCGCCCTCACGCGGCTGGTGCGGCAAGGGCTGCTCCAGCGCGTGGGACGGGGCCTGTACGCAATTCCGGACCGGGCCGTCTCGGAACACGGCGCACTCTCCGAGGTGGCACGCAAGCACCCGCAAGCCATCGTCTGCCTGCTGTCGGCACTGCGCCTACATGAACTCACCACACAGTCGCCGTTCGAGGTCTGGCTGGCAATTCCCAACAAGGCACGCGCGCCAAAGATGGACTATCCCCCGCTGCGCATCGTGCGCTTCTCTGGCGCCGCGCTGACGGAGGGGGTCGAGGAGCACCTCATCGATGGTGTGCCGGTGCGCGTGACCAACGTCGCCCGGACCGTGGCTGACTGCTTCAAGTTCCGCAACAAGATCGGCCTCGATGTCGCGCTGGAGGCGCTACAGGAGTCCTGGCGTGCCAAGCGCGTCAGCATGGATGAACTTTGGCGTTTTGCTGCGCTGTGCCGTGTGGCCAATGTGATGCGCCCCTACATGGAAAGCCTGTCATGAACCAGCGCAACATGGCCGCCTCGGTGCGCGCCCGCCTGCTCAACCGCGCCCGCGAGACCCGACAAGACTTCAATCTGATCTTGACCCGCTATGCGCTTGAGCGCCTGCTTTACCGGCTCAGCATCTCCCCCCACGCCGACCAGTTCCTGCTGAAAGGTGCGCTGCTGTTCGACTTGTGGTTCGACATCCCGCATCGTCCGACACGCGACGCCGATCTGTTGGGCGTAGGCATAGCCGAGATCCCGCATGTCGAGGCGGCGTTTCGGGACATCTGTACGGTGGAACTGGACGACGGCATACGCTTCCAGCCTGACTCGGTACACGCGGAGGAGATCCGCAAGGAAGCCAACTACTCCGGTGTCCGGGTCACGCTGATCGGCCTGTTGGACGGTGCCCGATGCCACGTGCAGGTCGACGTGGGTTTCGGCGACGCCGTGACGCCCGGCCCCGAGGCCGTCGACTACCCGGTAATGCTGCCGGACATGCCAGCCCCGAAGCTGCGCGCCTACCCCCGCTACACGGTTGTCGCCGAGAAGCTGGAGGCACTGGTGTCGCTCGGCATCGCCAACAGCCGCATGAAGGATTACTTCGATCTCTGGATCTTGTCGCGCTACACCGACTTCGACGGCGCGCTCCTGTGCAAGGCGATCCACGCCACCTTCGAGCGCCGCAGGACACCGCTGCCGGATGGCGTCCCTTTCGGATTGAGCGACGAATTCGCGCAGGATCGGCAGAAGCAGACTCAGTGGCAAGCATTCTTGAGGAAGAATGCCTTGGACGAGCTTCAGCTTTCCGAGGTCGTTGCCGGTCTGCGTGCCTTCCTGTCATTCCCGCTGGACGCGCTCCAGCAAGGTGCTGCATTTCCGCAAACATGGCTTGCCGGAAACGGGTGGATGTCGAGCGGCGAGGAATCGGGCCGATGACCTGGAATCCCGATCTGCTCTTGGAGGATTTTCACCGTGTCGCCGGCATGGCTGGCGTCTCGTTGGCGCTTGATGCCATCGCGATCGAGCGGTGCCCTGCGCCGCACGTGCCGCCCAAGACATTACCGCCCGGCACCATGGCGGTGTACGTCTTCTCGTTTGGGCCTCATGTGCTGAAGGTCGGGAAGGTCGGCCCCAACAGCGCTGCTCGCTACACGGCTCAACACTACAACGCCGGCAGCGCGAAGAGCACTCTGGCAGCCTCCTTGATCAAACACGGCGAGCGCATCGGCGTCGCCGGCCTGAACGAAACGAACGTCCCCGGCTGGATCAGGGAGCACACCGATCGGGTGAACTTCATCCTCGATGCGTCGCTCGGTGTCCACGTCCTCAACCTCCTCGAGGCATTTCTGCAGTGCCGCCTCCGGCCTGAGTTCGAGGGATTTGCCAGCCAACGGATCGATCGCGAGGGCGGACAGGCATGAAAGAGGACATCCTCGAACAAATGGTGGACGAGTACCTGCAGCACAAAGGGTACTTCACCCGGCACAACATCAAGTTTCGACCTGCCGGCGATCATGTGGAGTACGACACCCGCCAGGATGCCGTGCATAGCGACATCGACGTGATCGGCATCCATCCGCGACTCGACGGCGCGCGTCGGGTGATGGTCGTGAGCTGCAAGAGCTGGCAGGGTGGCTTTCGTCCCGAATACTGGGTCGATGCGATCGCCAAGAACAAGGTGGTCTCGGGGCGTGAGGCCTGGCGCGGGTTTCGCGAACTGACCAGGGAGAAGTGGGCCGCAGCGTTCAGGACGATGGTCGCCGAACTGACGGGTTCGTCCTCGTTCACCTACATCACGGCCGTCACGAAAGTCGTGGGCAGCCGAGCGGCGTGGCAGGACAACGCGACGTTCCGCGAGAATCTCGGCGGCAACCCCATCGAGATACTGACCTTCGGCGACATGCTGAAAGAACTCTTTCCGTCCATCGACACGACTCCGGCCTCATCGGAAGTTGGACGGGTTCTGCAGCTGATCAAGGCGTCAGGCTGGTCTCTCGACAAGTAATCCAACCCGAAGGATGCACGTGCGACGGTAATCAGGGATTGATGATGGCCCGCTGCTCGTCCCATAGCAGTGGCGTCCCCGACGCCAGATCGAACAGGGTCACCTCCGGCGGCAACGTTTCGTCGAGGATCGCAGCCACGATGTCCGGCGCAAGGGTAGTGAGGTTCACCATCCGGCTCACATAGGCCCGATCCATCCCCTCGCGCTCGGCCACCTCGGATAGCGTGCGCGCCTCGCCGGACTCCACCATCGCCAGCCAGCGGTGGCCGCGGGCGAGCGCGAGCTGGATCGGCGTCGGCGTGTCATCCCAGGGACGGGGCTGGACAGCGCTGCCGTCCGGAAGGGCCACGGCCTTGCGGCTGCCGCGGCGCTTGATCCGGATCGGCACAGCGATGGTAAGGCTGCCGTCGCTCGCGGTGATCACCTCTGGCTGACCGGTCTTGTCGATCAAGATTTCATTCATGCCACGGCCTCCTCAAGGGTTTCCGGGGCGGGCTCGGGGCGCAGCTCCAGGGCGAGCACCTCGATGCCGTTGGGCCGGAACCGCACCTCGATGTCGTTCATTGATACGATCACCTTGTCGATGAGGAGCCGCACGATGCGCTGCTGCTCGGCGGGAAAGAGCTGATCCCAAATCGCATCCAGCCGGGTCATGGCCACCGTGACCTGGGCCTCGTCCAGGGAGGGGTCGAGCCGGGCGGCGCGCTCGGCCACCCCGGCGACCATGGCCGGGGCGCGCAGCACCCGGCGCATCTGCTCCAGCACGGCGGCCTCCAGTTCACCGGCCGGCAGGCGCGGCAGCCCGGAGGCGCCGGCGTGCTCCTTGTTCTCCCGCGTCGGCAGGTAGTAGCGGTAGATACGTCCGTTCTTCTTGCGCGTGGACCAGGGCGTGAGCGCCCGGCCATCGATCCCCACGACGATCCCCTTGAGCAGGAACGGCACCCGGGCGCGGGTGTTGTTGCCTCGCACACGCGAGTTCTGCGCGAGGATCGCCTGGGCGGCATCCCACAGCCTGCGCTCGACGACGGGCGGGTGTTCGCCCGGATACCACTGATCGCGATGGCGGATCTCGCCCAGGTAGACGCGGTTGTTGAGGATCTTGTAGACGAGGCTCTTGTCGATGGGCTTGCCATCGCGCACCCGCCCGTCTTGGGTAGTCCAGGCCTTGGAGGTCACGCCGTCGAGGCGCAGCTCCTTCACGAGCAGGGTCGAGGACCCGAGCTCGACGAAGCGCTGGAAGATGTGGCGGACGATCTTGGCCTCGCGCTCGTTGGGCACCAACCGCCGGTTCTCGACGTCGTAGCCGAGCGGCGGCACGCCACCCATCCACATGCCCTTGCGCTTGCTGGCGGCGATCTTGTCGCGGATGCGCTCGCCGGTCACCTCGCGCTCGAACTGGGCGAAGGAGAGCAGGATGTTGAGCATCAACCGCCCCATCGAGGTGGTGGTGTTGAACTGCTGGGTGACCGAGACGAAGGAGACCCCGTGGCGCTCGAAGACGTCGATCATTCGCGAGAAGTCAGTCAGCGATCGCGTCAGGCGATCGATCTTGTAGACCACCACGATGTCGATCCTGCCGGCCTCGATGTCGGCGAGCAGCCGTTTGAGCGCCGGGCGGTCCATGTGGCCGCCCGAGTAGGCCGGATCGTCGTAGTCGTCGGGCACCGGGATCCAGCCTTCCGCCCGCTGGCTGGCAATGAAGGCGTGGCCGGCGTCGCGCTGGGCGTCGATGGAGTTGTACTCCTGGTCGAGCCCCTCGTCGGTGGACTTGCGGGTGTAGACGGCGCAGCGCCGGCGGCGCGTCATGGCCTCCATCATCGTGCGCCGGCCTCCTTCTTCCGAGGCTTCGGCTTGGCCGGTGCCTTCACGCCGAAGAAGAGCGGCCCGGACCAGCGGGTGCCGGTGATCTCGCGGGCGATCATGGACAGGCTCGGATAGCGCCTGCCTTCGAACTCGTACTGCCCGTCCGGGGCGACCGTCACCCGATGCTCGACGCCTTGGTACTCGCGTGTGAGCACCGTGCCGGGCACCAGGCGCAGGTCGCGGTCATGCTGGCGCAGCTTTCCGGTTTCCACCAGGGCCTTGATGCGCCGGCTGTTTCGGTCCAGCAGATGGCGGTCGACCTTGCGGAACTCGATTTCCTGCAGCCGGTGAGATCCGGCAGGCGGGCGATTCTCGCGGCGAGGCTGGGTGGAGTGGGTGGGACGATGCTTGCCTTCATCAGGACCCCTTGCAGGTGTGGTTGACGGGGTCGTCATGAAGGCGCTGCTCGGCGCACAAGCCAAGCCCCAACGCACTCTCCGAGGGGCTTGCGCAAACGGCTCAGCGCCGGCCTCCCGCAGGCGCACCAGGCCCAGCGCGAGCAGTTGCGTCTCCACCCACATGGCTTTCATTCTTCCTATGCGCCAAGCTTGCTCAATTGTTGAGCCCCAGCGGCACCGCCTGGCAGTTCACCGCGCCTGGAAGCGGCTGAAAAGCTGGCAAGTAAAGAATCTCGGCCGATCCAATAGCTGGCCTGAGAGCCTGCGTACATGGGTGTTTTTGACTGTTCCCATAACCTCTCGTTCTGCCGGCGGAATCCGCCGCGACAAGTGTCAAAGTCGGATTGCTAGCGCATCGCCCGTTCGGGTGATGCCCGCTCGCAACGTCGAAGGCAAACTTGTGCGCGAAGTGCTCTGACGCTTGGAGAAAAAGAACAAATGACAAGGACTCCATTGTTGCTTCGTTTGGCGACCGGGTTCTGCGAGCTGCCGCGCGCAATCTTGGCGCTCTTAGTCGCAGTACCTTATGCGGCGCAGGCCGCCGAGTTCTGGACGTACACGATCCTCGACGAGATCGGTCCCGGCTCTTATAGCTCCTCCGGAGGGGTCGAAAATGGCTTCGGCGAGTTCAGCATCAACAACCTTGGCCAGGTTGCGTACTGGCGGAAGCTTGATCTCAGACCGGCCACCGAAGAGATTGTGACCGGCATCTACGTCGCCGACGAGAACGGCATCGTGACGTTGTTCGAAACCACAAGCCCGTTCAGCGAGGGGTTCGGGTTCAACGCAACCGCAATTGGAATCAGCGACACGGGGCTTGTGAACGCTTACGGCTATCTACTGCAATCGGATGGCTCCAAAGTACCGGCTTCCGCTTCCGGGAGCGGCGTATTCCGCGTTGCGAACGGCGCGCTTCAACTGTTCTTCGAAGACACGATCAGCACCGCTTCTTCTACAACGGCGACCACGAACGCGCTCGGGCAAGTGGCGTGGGCGCATCCGGAGCCCGGAATATCCGTCGCGTGTTCCCTAAGAGTTGTTGGTGGGGCAGCTGTTGTCGGGGGTGCGTTCTTGGCCGCGGCGCAGGGAGTGTTCCCACACAGTTGCCAAAATTTTCCTGCTGTCTTAAACGAACGCTCTGAGGCTGCTGCGATCTTCTCCGGGTCGTTCAGTGCCCTCTCCAATGCACGAATCGTGTTCTTCAGCCCTCAGCTGCCGGGCAGCGGCATCGGCTGGGTCGAGCTTCCCGGCGGTCACGGTGCATGGGGGTTCACCGGCCG